>NZ_JANJFJ010000014.1:0-41309 GCF_024626565.1 Microbacterium sp. zg.Y909 | reverse complement strand
GCCGATCCCGCAGCCTGCCCGCCGACACCCAGCTGCTGCTGCTCGCCGCGGCAGCGGACCCCACCGGAGACGCGGCGCTGCTGTGCCGCGTGTCGGCGCAGCTCGGCGTCGCTGAAGACGCCCTCGCACCTGCCGAGGCCGCCGGGCTGCTGGTCGTCGACAATCGGGTCACCTTCCGGCATCCGCTCGTACGCTCGGCCGTCTATCGTGATGCGCCGCCGCCCGACGTGCGTCGCGCGCACGACGCCCTGGCGGCCGCCACCGACCCCGACACCGACCCCGACCGCCGCGCCTGGCACCGCGCCCAGGCAGTGCAGGGCACCGATGAGGATGCCGCCGCCGAGCTGGAGCGGTCGGCGGGTCGCGCACGTGCCCGCGGCGGGCTGGCCGCATCGGCGGCGTTCATGCAGCAGGCGGCGACGCTTACTCCGGAGCCGGGCGCGCGGGCGCGCCGCGCGCTGGAAGCTGCGCACACCAAGCACGAGGCCGGCGCGTCCGAAGCGGCATCTGAACTGCTGGCGATGGCCGCCGCGGGGCCGCTCGACGCGCTGCAGCAGGCCCGCGTCGAGCTGCTGCGCGCTCGGATCGCGTACCACGTCGCACGCGACGGTGAGGGGCCGGTGATGCTGTTGAAGGCGGCCGAGAGCCTTGCCCCCCTGCATCCGGCGCTCTCACGCGAAACCTACCTCGACGCACTCGACGCCGCGATCAGCACCGGCGACCCCGGGATGGGCTCCGCGGTGCGGGACGTGGCTGAGGCCGCCCGCAGGGCACCCGCCCCGCCTGGGTCACCACGACCGGCGGATCTGCTGCTCGACGGGCTGGTGACCACGTTCACCCGGGGGCACGCGGCGGGCGTGCCGGAGTTGCGGCAGGCGCTGGCCGCATTCTGCGACGGCGTAAGCGGTGACCCGGCGACCGACGCAGACATCCGCCGCTGGGGATGGCTCGCGGCGCGGACGGCGATGACGGTCTTCGACGAGGACCTCTTCTTCACGCTCGGCGCGCACCATATGCGGTCGGCCCGTGAAGCCGGCGCGCTGGCCACGCTCCCCGCGGCTCTCCTCGTCCAGTCCGTCATGCTCGTGCTCTCCGGTGAGTTCACCCGGGCGGCCGAGCAGACCGAGGCCGCAGCGGCCACCAAGGCCGGACTCCACCTCCACACGCGCCTCATCCTGGCTGCGTGGCGCGGCCATGCCGAAGAGGCCGCGGAGATCACCTCAATGATCGGCCAGGCGGGCCCCGCCCGCGGGCGCAGCGCCGAGATGACCATTGCCGGGTACGCCTTGGCGGTGTTGCACAACGGTTCGGGCGACTACGCGGCGGCACAGAGCGCCGCGGCACGCGGCATCGAATCCGAAGGCCTGAAGTACAACAACCTCATCTACTCCGAACTCATCGAGGCGGCCAGCCGTTCCGGCCAGCTCGAGAGCGCGACCGAAGCACTCGCAGAGCTCACCGCACGAGCGAACGCCGCCGGCACCCCCTGGGCCCTCGGACTGGCCGCCCGTTCGCAAGCGTTGACCACCCCTGGGCCGGCCGCCGAGGACCACTACCGCGACGCGATCGACCACCTCGCGCGCAGCCGTATGGCGGCCCACCTGGCCCGCACGCACCTCGTCTACGGCGAGTGGCTGCGTCGCGAGGGCCGGCGCCAGGACGCCCGCGAACAGCTGCGCACCGCCCACGACATGCTGACGACCATGGGGGCCGAGGCGTTCGCCCAACGCGCGGCCCGCGAGCTGCGCGCCACCGGCGAGCACCCGCAGAAGCGCACCGCGCAGCCGACCGACGCCCTCACCGCCCAGGAGTTGCACATCGCACGGCTGGTGGCGGCAGGCGCGACGTCGCGCGAGGTCGGCACGCAGCTGTTCCTCAGCCCGCGCACGATCGAGGCGCACCTGCGCAACATCTTCCGCAAGCTCGGCATCACGTCCCGCCGGCAGCTGCGCGACATGCCACTGTCCTGACCCCGTTCACGCCCCCCTCTGACCCTGCCGAAACAGGGGTGGGGTGTCTAGCGAGCTGGCGCCGACGGCCGTCATCTTTGCCCAATTCGGTCGCGTCCATCGCGGTCAAAGGGTGATCAAGCTGGACATTATGGACACCGGAAAACACCCCGGTCAAGGTGAACATTAGAAACACTTCGGACAGCTTCCGACACTGCGCAAACACGTGCGAGAGTCATTCACATGGCTCCACTTAAGCGACAGAACGCTCTCGCACTCGCTCTTCAGAAGCTCGGTCATCAACTTGGGGGTAATGCGCAGGTTCCGCGATTTCCGGGATTACCCGAGCCCACAGCATCGTGGGTAATGGCGGCCTACAAGCACATTGGCGGGGTACTTGATATGCCAACACTTAGGCCGCGGGGGTGGGACATTCCGACGACCAACGGGCTCATCGTCGAGCTCGACGAGGAACAGCATTTCAATCGCTACCGAGCGGCAACCCTCAACATGGGGTGGGCCGCCGATCTGCCCTGGCGAAACGACTACCTGGCGCACTGTTCCGAGTTCGAACGCGTTGCCCTCAAGAGTCACTCCGGAGGAGGGTTCTGGACGACCGACGGGGCGGTCGCCCAGTTTGGCCCAGCAGACCCGACCCGCACTCTCGAACAAGCGGGTTCACCGCGCTGGAAACAGCGTGCCGTGTACGACGCGATGCGCGACGCAGCAGCTGCAGCAGGGTCGGTGACCCTCGCGCGCCTTTCTGTGCACGATCGCGTGGGGGCTGCCCGGCTCGGTGACGCGCTTCTCGGACGTGCCCCGCTCGATCTCACGGCGCTCCATGCACTGATCATCAGCCGCACGTCAGGCGCGGATCGGGCCGACCGCCGTAGTGACGTCGGGCGCAGTGAAGCACAGGATGGCAGCGTCTTGCCGCCTACACCCACCAGCGGGATCGGGCCGGGGAAACAAGGTGCGGAGACGTATGAGCCCTCAGAATTGGCGCGGATGCTGGGATATCACGATGAATCCAGGCCCGGCCTAGTCGTACGCACCTACCTGCGCAAGCGATACCCGAATCACCCAAAGAACGCCCGCTGGGTGCTGGACAAAGGCCAGGCAAACGACGTTCTTATGAATGTCCCGCGGAAGCAGTAGCGAGAACACCGACTATCCCCAATCCGACGAAGGATACTGAGCCCGCGCGGGCGCGAGCTACGCGCCACCGGAAGCGTGGTGCAGGCGAGATCGTCGGCTCGCCCTGCGAACCATCGCGATCGAGCGAAAGGCCGGAGGGCTCCGCGCAGCCCAAGCTCAGATCCAGCCGGGCTTGACCACGTCGAGGATGTTAGCGTCAGCGATCCCCCGCCGCTCGGCCGCATTACGCGCCTGCCCGCCGGTGAGTTGCCGATGCCGCGCCGCCGCGGCGTGCTCCAAGCGCATCGTGTTGTCTTCGGGGGCCGCGAAGAACCGGGCATCCGCGAGGTATGTCTTGGTTGTAGACGAACCCACGCCGAGCCGTATCGAGATCTCGTTGCGAGTCAGCCCAGCGTCCTGCAAGCCCAATGCCTCATTCGCAGCGTCGAGCCGGCGCTTCATCGATGCGCGGTGGAAGTCGCTGAGCCCGCCGCGGGCAGGACCTCGAGAGATACCGTTCTCGCTGAGCACTTTGGCAGCGCGACCCTGGCCAAGTTTCATCTCGCGCTCGATCTGAGCGTTCGACTCGCCGCGCGTTGCGCGTTCAAGAATCTCCCGCTTGCGCTCGTCGCTGATCCGAAAGGGCTGGCGGATCTCAACGTCCGCTGCGATCCCGAGTTCCTTGACGATGCGGTCGACGCGTCCGCGAGGAATCTGCATTCGTTCCGCGATCTCTTGGCGGGTAAGCCGCTCGGTGACGAGCACCTTGATCGTTTCGCGTTCCAGAGCCTTCGCAGCTTCCCTCTCAGCCTCTCTGGCGGCTGCTTCCTCAAGACGCACGGTTTGCATGGCTACATCGAATGCCTTCGGCATGTCGGAGCTCGCTTGCGTCGGCAACGTGAGCTCTGGGAATGCCGACGCGTATCGGATCAGCTTCGGTGCTACCTCCTCGGACAAGTGATACCAGTCGGCGCGAATCTCATCCTGAAGACTCGCATCGAGTGCATCCCAGAGACGGCGGAACCCCAGACTCTGCTCATCCATCGAGGGCATGTAACGGGCCAGTCCGGGCAGCGGCGGCAACGCGACGAATGCCTCCGGGGTGGCCAGCCTGATCTCAGGACGATAGAAGGCGCGGTACACCGCTGCAGTCCTCACGCGGAGTCCGCGATAGTTCAACTGCCGGAAGATCCAATGTGAGTATGCGGCGTAGCCCCGGGAGAGGTTGCCTAGCTTGATGCCTTGATACTCCACAGCAACTGCAGTCGGGTCATGCGGATTGTCGGGCGTGGGGACGAGGTCGACGATGATCGCTCGCGCCTCGCCCGCTGCGATATCCCACTTCGCTGCCGCGACATAGTCCGTGCCGCGCACAGCGTCCCAGGTCGGCGCCAGTCCATTTCGTGCGCCCGCCTCATAAATCGGCGCGCCGCTTGCTTCTTCCTGGGAGACCAGAAGGAGGATGCCACTCGGCTCGGCATACTCGCGGGAGTTGCGCTTATACGCCTCACGACAGGCTTCGCGCCAGTCGTCCCGGTCGGCACCCTCCATGTATCGCCACTCGCGGGAGTCTGCATCTCCGTTCGGCCAGAACCGATTGGGGTCGAACACGTTCATCAACTCACCGTATTGCCAGACGGTGGCACGCTTGGCGAAGTCCATCGGCGTTGCAGGGCGGAAGAAGGACATGCAGCTGTCCTGACCTATTCACACCCCCGCTTGACCCGGTGCCGGGAACAGGGGGTGGAGTGTTCCCACGTCGTCTTCGGCGGAAGGGAGCGGTGCATGAGGGTTTTCATCATCGGGGTCAGCGGCGCGATCGGCGGTCTGCTGGCGCAGGAGCTCATCGACCGCGGCGACCACGTCTCGGGCCTCGTGCGCCGCGAGCAGCAGCGCGCCGCGCTCGCGGCCCGCGGCGTCGACGCGAGCGTCGGGGAGCTGGGCTCTCTGAGCGCGGACGACCTGGCGTCCCTGCTGACGGGAATGGATGCCGTCGTCTACACCGCCGGCTCGAACGCCGGTGCCCGCCCCGATACTGTCGCGATCGACGGCGAAGGAGTGGTGACGGCCCTCGAGGCCGTGTCCCTCGCCGGAGTGCGGCGCTTCGCGCTGGTGTCGGTGCTGCCCGAGGCCGGTCGCGGGCAGCACCTCAGCGCCGACGAGGAGTTCTACTACGCCGTGAAGAAGCTCGTCGACGTCACCGTCAGCATGAGCGACCTCGACTGGCTGATCCTGAGACCGTCGATGCTCGTGGATGATCCCGCGAACGGCACCGTGGCGCTCGGGCCCGCCCAGCCGCACGACGAGATCCCGCGCGAAGACGTCGCAGCCACCCTCGCTGAGCTGCTGCACGAGACCCGGATCTCCCGGCAGATCCTCGAACTCAACCAGGGCGCGACGCCGATCGCGCAGGCGGTTCGGGTGGCTGTGCCGCGTGTCGTCGGGGGCGGGTTCTGACCGGGTGAGTACCCGTCCGCGCGCCGTCTGCAGCGGCTTCTGACGGGTGAGTTCCCGCCCCCGCTTGACCCTGTGCCGACAACACGGTGTCCACTGGGTTCGTCCCGCGGGAGCCGCCTCGACTCCCCCCCTCTCACAGCGTCATCGGACGCAGAAACACCTGGAGCACCTCCGTGATCGAAGCAAACTCCCTGACCAAGCGCTACGGCGCGAAGACCGCCGTCGACGGCATCGACTTCACCGTGCGTTCCGGGGTGGTGACCGGGTTCCTGGGTCCCAATGGGGCCGGAAAGTCCACCACGATGCGCATGATCATGGGCCTGGACCGCCCGTCGTCCGGTTCGGTGACGGTGAACGGCATGCCCTATGCCCGGCATCGCGCCCCGCTTCGTCAGGTGGGCGCACTGCTGGATGCCGACGCCGTGCATCCCGGTCGCAGCGCCCGCAACCATCTGCTCGCGGTGGCAGCCACGCATCGCATCGGGTCGAACCGCGTGGACGAGGTGATCGCGCTCACGGGGCTCGACTCCGTCGCGCGCAAGCGCGTGGGCGGGTTCTCGCTGGGCATGGGTCAGCGGCTCGGGCTCGCCGTCGCGCTGCTGGGAGACCCGGCGACCCTCATCCTCGACGAGCCGGTGAATGGGCTCGACCCCGAGGGCGTCGTGTGGGTGCGCCGGCTCGCGCGAAGCCTCGCGGCCGAGGGGCGCACCGTCTTCCTCTCCTCGCACCTGATGAGCGAGATGGCGCAGACGGCCGATCACCTCATCATCCTCGGCCGTGGACGCATCGTCGCCGACGCTCCCGTGAGCGAGATCCTCGCGGGCACCGAGGGCGAGTCGGTGCAGGTGCGCACGCCGCGGGTCGTCGGGCTCTCCCGCCTGCTCGAAACGGAGGGTGCGACCGTGACGCCCCTGGAACACGACCTGGTGTCGGTGATCGGGCTCACCGCGCCGCGCATCGCCGAGATCGCCGCAGCCGCCGGCATCGTCGTGTACGGACTCACCCCCGTGGCCCGGTCTCTCGAAGATGCCTACCTGGAGCTGACCCGAGACGACGTCGAATACCGCAGCACGGAGGCGACCCGATGAGCACCACCGCCACGCACCCCGCCCTCTCCCCCGTCGGTCACGATCTGCGCTTCACCGGTGTGGTGCGCGCGGAGTGGATCAAGCTCCGCAGCATCCGCTCCACCTGGTGGGCCTACGCGATCCTGGTGGTGCTCACGGTCGGATTCGGGGCGCAGATGTCCGCGTCGCTCAGCTTCCAGGGCGTCGAAGCCGTTCCCACCCAAGACGCGGTGCAGGACATGGCGGTGTACGCCGTGATGGTCAGCACCGACGTCGGCGCACTCATCGTGAGCGTGCTCGGCGTGCTCATCATCGCCGGCGAGTACGGCACCGGCATGATCCGGTCGACCCTCACCTCCGTGCCGAAGCGCATGCCGGCGCTGCTCGCCAAGGCGCTCGTCTTCGCCGCCGTGACCTTCGTCGTGAGCGCCGTTACGTTCGCGATCACGGCTCCGGTCTCGGCGGCGCTGTTCGCAGCCGACGGCCTCTATGTCGCCCTCGACGACCCGCAGTACTGGCTCGCGCTGCTCGGGGGTGTGGGCTACCTCGTGCTGGTGGGTCTCATCGCGTTCGGCATCGGAGCGCTCCTGCGCAATACCGCCGGAGGCATCGCGGTGGCCCTCGGCCTGGTGCTGGCGGCACCGCTCGTGCTGGCCCTCGTGATCGGCTTCGCGTCGCCGGGCTGGGTGGAGAACCTCGCGATGCTGCTGCCCTCGACCGCCGGCAGCCTCCTCTTCAGCTACCCGACCGAGCAGAGCTGGGTGGACCTTCTCGCACCGGAATCCGCCGGCTGGCTCACCGAACCGTGGCAGGGCGGGCTCGTGCTCGTTGCCTGGGCCGTGGTGCTGTTCACCGCCGCAGCGGTGCTGCTCAAGCGCCGGGATGCCTGATCTTCGCCGACCACGATCTCGGAACCTCACCACAGATAAGGAGAAGGACATGACCCAGGAGACAACGACCGGCACGGGCGAAACTGCGACGACGGTGCGCCTCGCAATCGGGGATCGGATCAGCAGCTACATCGCGAGGTCCGCCGACGGGCGCGTCGCCGGGCGCGCGGACTTCATCGACGCGCCGGAGGGACGCGCCGAGCGGATCTTCTTCCACACCGAGGTCGATCCGGCGTACGGCGGCCGTGGCATCGGCGTGCTGCTGCTGCGCGAGGCGCTCGCGGACAGCATCCGCCGGGGCGTCACCGTGGTGCCGGTGTGCCCGCTGTTCGCCCGCCACCTCACGCGGCATGGCGGGGAGTACGTCGCCGAGGGCGGGGCGTACCGCACGCCCCGGCTGGCGGACATCGATCTCGTGAAGCGCACGGTCACAGGTCCTGCACGCTGAGCTTGTGCACATCGCGCTCGACCCAGGGTGGGCACCCGCGGCGGCGTGACACTCACACCCTCCGGCGCCGGCGGAGGACGTACATGAGCCCGCCCGCGCAGAGCAGCGCGGCGCTGAGGAGCGCGATGCCCCACGGCGCCTCGGCGCCGGTGATCCCGAGCGCACCCGCGCGCAGCACGGCGATGGGCGTGCGGATGTCGGACTCCCCTGCCGCGCTGAGGACGAGGGCGTGTGCACCGACCGGGAACGACGCCGGGATCGCCACCCGGAACTCGACCCGCCCGTCCGGGCCCGCCGCAGGCACGTTCCGCACCACCAGCGGATCGCTCTGCACCTCGGCGCCGATCTGCTGTCCCGGGGTGAGCCCGCTGACGCGCACGAGCAGGGTGCCACCCTGCGCGACCCGGCCGTCGCCCACATCCACGATCGCCCAAGCACCGGCATCCGGATCCGTCGGGTCCGGGGCAGGGACGGTCGGAGCCGGCGTCGGTGCGGGCGTCGGGTCGACGGGCGCGTTCGCCACGGCCGCGCTGGGTGCCGAGACCCGGGTCACCGCGATCCGATCGGCCATGCTCGCGCCGACGCGCACGGTGATCGCCGATCCGCGCTGCTCCTCGGTGACGACGAAGGTGGCGCCCTGCGCGCCGGCGATGGGCGAACCGTCCGCCAGCCACTGGTAGGTCAGCGTGGCGGAGTTGTCGGCCGCCACGTCGACCGTCAGTTCACGGCCGATCCATGCGTCGCCGCGCAGCTGCGGCTCGCCCAGCTCCGCACGCTGCGTGGTCCCGAAGTCCAGCCAGGTGCCGCTCAGTTCGGCATACCCCTGGCTGGGCTTGCTCCAGTCGCACACGCCGTCTGCGAAGACGTTCTGCAGCTCCTGCCATTGCTCGTCCGTGAGGACGGGGTAGTCGCCGCGGACAGGAGCGGTGAGCTCGCACTTGAGCACGTCACGCGTGAGCGGCTCCCCTGCCTCGAAGCGCGGGTCGGAGTGGTACGGGTAGAGCTGGTTGCAGGCCTTCGCCGGGTCGGCGTAGTCCAGCGGTTCGGCGATGAACGTACCCGAGGCGTCGAAGCACCCGTCGGTCAGTCCTGCCGGACGTGCCTCGATGGTGCGTTCCCGCGATCCCTGGCCGCCCCGCGCGATGATGTTGTCGAGCCACTGCTCGAGCTGCGTCAGCGCTTGCGCGCGCATCGGCCCGGAGCTGGCCGGACTCGAGCCGCTCGTCCAGCTCACGTGGGTGGCCGCGTCGCCGTGCGCCGCCAGCATGCGCTCCCGGATGATGGCGGACCGGTACCGGTCGTGGAAGTCGCCGGTGAGATCGGCGTAGGGGCGGATCTCGATCACGGGGGTGAAGGCGAGCCCACCCGTCATGGTGTTGACCCGCCCGGTCTCGAACGCGCGCGTGATCGCCTCGATGCTGGCCTCGGAACGGGATGCGGTGCGGGCGCCGTCGATGTCGAAGCCCCCCGCGTTCGCGTTCAGACTCAGGAACTGGTCGACCGAGATGACGCCGTCCTGAAGCGCCGACAGGCCGTACTGCAGACCCACACCGTCAGGGATGGGGCGGAGTGCCCGCCCCTGCTCGTCGACGCCGTAGACGTTCTTGACCATGTCCGAGATCGTGCACCGCAGACCGTCCGGATTCGCCGTGGACCAGCGCTCTTCCGCGGGGATGAGGGCGTTGCAGGCGGCCGGATCGGTGTCGACACCGGTGAACCAGCTGAATCCGACGCAGGTCTGCATCACGGCCTGACCGGTCACCGCCAGCTTCTGCTCGTCGGTCCAGCCGGCACCCTCGGCCGAAGCCCAGTAGCCCAGCAGGTTGCTGCAGTCGTGCCCGGTCACGGTGGTGGTGCGCTCGTCCGGGTACCCGATCTCCCCCAAGACACCGTCGATGATGCCGGGGTAGTTGTTCGACAGCAGCAATTGCTGCATCGTGCCGGCCGAGCCGCCCCATCCGATCGTGTACGTGACGGGGCCGAACTGTTCGATGACGTGCTCCTTGACCATCATCGCCGTCTCCGCGCTGGTGACGTCGTTGCAGTTCTGCGCGTAGACGTTGAACGTGGCGGATGCCACGGCATACCCCCGAGCCAGCAGCTCATCCGTGAGCACCCCGCCCGTGCCGGTGCCCTGCCAGTAGCCGACCCCGCAGGCCCCGCCGAACGTGTAGGCGAGTCTCCCGTTCCACCCGGACGGCGCGGCGCCCGGCGCCGGCGCAGGCTCGCCGGGCTGGTGCAGCACGGCCGTCTCGTACACGGCCCGGTTGATCGTCCCTCGTTCCAGTCGGACGACATACGGGACGGTGCGTCCGTCGATCGTCGCGGTGGCGAGGTCGCCCGGGACGGTCCCGTCGGCGGGATAGGGCAGGAAGCGACCGTCCGTCGTGCGGTACTGGTGGCTCACCGTGGGCTCGGCGACATGGCAGTTCTCATCGACCTCGCCGAGGTTCCACGGGGGCGTCGACGCGGTGCAGTACATCGGATGCTGGGGGCCCGAGAACACCGGGCCGGTGATCGGGTGGTTCTCCAGCTCGACCGACGCGCGGTCACCGCCGGATTCGACCACGACATCGCTCACCCCCAGCGGGAGCTGCTCGACCAGGCCGATCAGCCCGTCGTCGTGGGGTGCGAAGACGCCGGTCACGTCGACGCCCGCAGCGGTTACGCGCACGTCGCCCTGTGCGCCGCTGATGCGCAGGAGCGCATCGCCGCCGGTGACGCTATCGGGCCGGCTCGAGACGACCGAGACGTCCAGCGCGGCATCGCCGACCGCGGCGGTCGCCGGCAACGGAAGTGCCAGCGAGATGATCAGGCCGGCCACCGCAGCAGCGCAGGCCCCCAGGCGTACGAACGGTCGGTGACTCATGTGCGTCCTCCGCTATCGACGTCGTCGTCGTCGGGGCCCCGTCGCCCCGTGGCCCTGATAGTAGAAAGCTGAGTGACGCGCGTCAATGATCCGTGAACTATTGGACGGCGCCCTCCTCACCGAGGCGTTGCGGCGTGACGAAGGCCGCAAGCGCGTCGTCGACGGCACGCACGTGGTCCCGCATCCGCTCCTCCGCACTCTCGCCGAGGGCGTCGTACGTGCGGACGAACACGCCCCGTGCGGTGGCGCGGGGCCAGTCAGCCGGCAGAAGCCGGGCGGGATGACCGGGATCGATGTGACGGAATGCCTGCCAGTCGAGCATCAGGTCGGTGCGCGTCGCGAGGGCCGCTCCCCCGGCTTCGGTGCGCGGCCCGGCGGCGAGGCGGTCTAGGAAGCGCGCGTACTCCTGCCGGACGGCCGCGATGCCCCACGCCCGCAGCGGCCCGTCCGTCGACGTCATGGCCAGCGGTGCACGCAGCGACGTGACGTCCGACACGCCCGCGGCGCGCAACTGAGCGGTCGTGTCCTCGACGGAACCGGTCGGGGAGATCCAGACCCCGTCGTAGAGAGGCGCGTAGCCGGACCACCGCAGGACGGCGCGAGCCCGGTGGCGCAGCGCGCGCTCGGCCTCGGGGATCGAGAACATCAGCACGCTCCAGCATCCATCCCACTCCGGCTCGATCCTGCCGAACCGGCGCAGCCAGCCGGCCTCCTCCCGTACGAGCTCCGCCCCGCGAGAAGCGAGCGCATGGCTCGTGCGGCGGCCTGCGCGGGAGACCTCGAGAATGCCGTCCTGCGTCATCCGCACCAGAGCGGCGCGCGCAGCGGGCTGCTTGACCCCGAGGTCCGCCATCGCCGCCAGGATCGCGCCGGTGGGCAACGGCTTCTCCACGCCCCACCAGTAGTCCCCGAACAGCGTCAGCACCTGCAGGACGGGAGACCGACGTCGCACGGATCGGGCGGGCGGGAGCACTTCTGACACGGCCCCATCCTCACATCTGGCGTTTCTTCGCGGAGTACGCGCCCCGCACGCGGGGCCGATGCCGGTCGCGCTCTTCCGCGTCGCTGGCGGATGGGCGCGTGGCGCCCGGGCGGGACTCGCGCTCGGCATCGTCGTCTCGAGCGTGGTGTTTGCCATCGTCCACCTCTCGAGCGATGTGTGGCTCAACGCCTGGTACCTCGTCTTCGCCGTGGGGCTGTCGCTGATCACCTGGCGCACCGGAGGACTCGAGATCGCGATCGTGCTGCACGCGATGTTCAACACGGTGAACTTCGTGTTCGACATCGCGCTGCGCGTGGACATCGGCACCGCCTACGACCGGTCGGCGGGCGTGGCCTCGGTGGAGACGCTGGCGCCGATGGCCATCATCGTCATCACCGTCGCGGTGGTGTGGGTGCGGACGCGGGGTGCGGGGGCGGCGCGGACGCCGGCGGATGCCGAGGCTCGCGTCGAGGCGCTGCGGGCGGTCTAGGGACGGGGTGCCCGCCGGTCCCCACCGGTGCCGACTCCCGGCTCCAGGTCGGCCAGGCTCCGTCGCGAGCCGTCTACAGTCTCGTCGTGTGCGTGTCGATCCAGTCGACCACTTCGGCGAACTCCAGCCGACCGTCACCCACTGCCCGAACGAATTCGTCACCATCGCGAACATTCTCGGCAGCCAGATGATGCCCGTTAAGGGCAAGGAACGCCTTCGCGACCAGCCAGGGGAGCCTCTTGTTCCCGTCCGAGAGAGGGTGATCGCGATTGATGGCGATCATCAACGCGGCAGCCTTGTCGTGGAGCGCTGGATAGACCTCTTCAACCAAAGACAGGCAGCGGCGCGGCAAGCGCTGAGAGCAGAAGATTTCTGTCGCGAAGGTGGAAACCCACCAACTCGATGAGGTCTTCAACGTCGGCGGGCTCGAGGTAATCCGTCACTGCGAAAGTGCGTCCAGCAGGGCAGCGTCCTCGTCGAGGATCCGCTGGAAGATGGCGCGAGTTCGCGCGCTCTTGTCAGCTCTGGCCGCGCGCTCCTCGATCGCAAGCTTGACGACTTCTGTCTTGGTGCGCCGCTCCTGAGCGGCGAGCGCGTCGAGGAGTTCCTCGTGCGCCGCGTCGAGACGTAGATTCATCGCCATGCGAAAGCCTCTCCCTGAGTACGTGCTTCGACGGTAACACGGAAGGTACCACGCGGTACCACCCGGTACCATCCGGGCACAGTGCCGCTTGTCTCCCGCCGCAGCGTGAGTAGGCTGACCCCACCGAGCACTCCCTGACCCCACATCCAAGGTGGTGATGGCATGCCGTACTTCGTCATCGAGCGAACCTTCGACGAACCGGTGGCCCTACCCGTGGATGCCGCGGACGAGATCAACCTCATCAACGATGAAGAAGATGTGCGGTGGGTGTTCTCCTATCTCTCGCTCGACCGAACCAAGACCTACTGTCTCTACGAGGCGCCCTCGGCAGAGGCGATCCGCGCCGCCGCCGAGCGGGCCGGCCTCCCTGCGGACAGCGTGATCGAAGTCGCCGGCCGCGTCATGCCCAATGGCCACCTCATCGAAGCGGAGTAGTGCGCACCGTCACATCAGGCCCTCATCTCGGGCGTAGCGGACGGCATGGGATCGGTTGGAACTCGAGGTCTTGGTGAAGATGCTGCGCATGTGGTTGGCCACGGTGTGCTCGCTGATGAACAGCCGGGCGGCGATGTCGCGATTGGTCAGGCCCTGATCGATCAGACGGAGGATCTCGATCTCGCGGGGGGTCAGCCCGTCGGCGCGACCGCGCAGTCTCGCATCCCGCTCGACCGCGCGCATCACGCGGGCCCAGCCTGCGGCTGTGGCATCCGCCCACACGCGCTCGGCGAGGACGAGCGCCTCTCGCGACCGGGCATCGCGCGAGACCAGCCAGTGCGCCAAGGCGGTGCGGGTGTGGGCGGCATCCAGCGCCGCGCCGAGCCGATCGTCCAGCGCCAGCGCAGCGTCGAAAGAGGTCTGCGGGTCGCCGGAATCCAGCAGACCATCGAGCTGTCCGAGGTAACGGTCCGCCGAGCCGAAGCACGAGACGAAGTAGCCCGACATGAGGTTCAGACCGGCGTACTCCAGGATCAGAGGGCGCAGCCGCACGGCCGCGTCGCGGTCCTCGAGGAACATCGCAGCCTCGGCGAGCAGTGCCAGCACGGCGGGCCACTCCGCGGACTCATGCGCCATGGCGGTGTCCTGATCCAGCAGCCACGCCAGCATCCTCGCCGCCGGCCGCCTCATCTCGAACTCGGTGTACAGGCCGAGCAGCCCCGGCGCCCAGTGCTCGTGGGGTGATTCGGTTCCGGTGATGATCCCGCGCACCGGCGCGAGCTGTCCGAGTTCTCGCTTGATCATGTACAGCTGCTGTGCGGCGACGCTGGACCGCGCATCCGACAGGAACGTGGCTTCGGCTCGCGCTGCCCGCCGGTATGCGGTTCTTGCCGCCCCCAGCCGGCCGGCGATGAAGTGCCGGCCGTAGTCGACGCAGTCGCGCCAGTACTGCCAGTAGCTTCCCGCGTGTGCCGCCGCCGCGATCAGGGCCGTCTCTGCCTGTTCGAGTCCGCCTTTGTCGCCGAGGACGTACGCTGCGGCGGCCCGATAATTGGGGGCGGCATACAACCACTCGCCGATGTCCGCCGTGCTGGTCGCACGCGCGGTGCCGACTGTCCAGATCTCGCCGGCATGGTCGTACGCCTCTCTGAGGATCTGGGGCCGGAGGCTGTGAAGATATGCCGTCCGCAGCACCCGCAACAGCAGCTGCGCATCACCGAGTGCGCGAGCCTGCCGAGTGGCCTCTGCCGCCCGCACCCGTGCCTCGTCCAGGCGCCCCGAGAACGACGTCGCCCGCGCGAGCGCCGCGAGCGCCTCCACCCGTTCCGCGCGAGAACCGGGCTCGGCGGGAAAGTCCAGCGCGCCCATCAGCAGCTCTACCGCCCGCCCGCCGTGGATGCCCGGCCGCCAGGTCGCTTCTTCGTACTGGATCGCGCCGCGCAGCTGATCGAGCGGGGTACCCAGCGCGCAGACCCGCTCGGCGAGAGCGCGCGCTCGGGCGAAATCTGCCGCGAGTAGCCAGTTGCGCGCTGCCGCCAGGCGCAGCTCGTCGCGCCCGCTCGGCGACTGGGTCAGGTCCGCCGCCTGCTCGAACAGTCGCGCCGCCTCTTCGTACGCGATTCTGGATGCCGCGAGCTCCGCCGCCGCGGCCGTGTACGACACGGCCTCGTCCCGAAAGCCCAGGTCGAGGGCATGCACGTAGTGGTAGGCGAGCCGCTGCGTCAGCCGGGCGGGGGTGGGCGCACGCTGCTCGAGCATCGCGGCCGCGCGTGCGTGCAGTGCCGGCCGGTCTCGCGCGGGAATGCCGTCGAGCACCGCCTGCCGCGCGATCGCGTGCGGAAAGCGCAGGTCGTCGCCTGCGCCATGGGGCGCTTCGAGCAGTCCCGCCGCCAGGGCCCGCTCGAGCGCATCCAGCACGGTCTCGGCCGATTCCCCGGAGATCGCGGCCAACTCGACCACAACAACGTCCATGCCCAGCACCGCTGCCGCCTCGAGAAGATGGCGCTGCGCGGGATCGATCGTGTCCAGCCTTGTGTACAGCAGATCGTTGACCGACTCGGGCAAGGTGATGCCGGCGACATCGGGGCCGGCGATGTCGCCGGCATAGCGCCACGCCTCGCGCAGCAGAAAGGGGTTGCCTCCCGTCAGGAATCGCAGTCGCATCGCCACCTCGAGCAGGTCTGTGGCGGATGCCGTCGACCGGGTGCGCACATAGGTGAGCACCTCGTCCAGCGTCAGCGTCTGCAGCGAGATGCGCCGCACTCCTTCGAAGGACGAGAGGTTCGCCAGGACCCGGTCCACGACCGCTGAGCGGTCCGGATGCGTGGACCGCACCCCGCCGAGCAGC
Source organism: Microbacterium sp. zg.Y909 (assembly GCF_024626565.1). Classification (NCBI taxonomy): domain Bacteria; kingdom Bacillati; phylum Actinomycetota; class Actinomycetes; order Micrococcales; family Microbacteriaceae; genus Microbacterium; species Microbacterium sp. zg.Y909. The sequence continues at coordinate 25,595 of NZ_JANJFJ010000014.1, read as the reverse complement.
AGCACCGAGCTGTCCTCGAGCCCGGCGAGCATCCTCGGCAGTAGCCGCAGCGCGGCCTCATCGGCCCAGTGCAGATCGTCCAGGACGATCACGATGGGCCGGCTCTCGGCGGCCTCACTCAGCAGACCGACGATCGCCGTCGCCAGCCGGTGCTGATCGCCCGGGTCCCGTGCCTCCGGCCCAGGGTCTGCGCGGTCCGCCGTGATGGCCTGGCGTATCAAGCGGCTGGCGGCATCCGTCGCCGTCGCCCCCCGGACAAGGTCCAGCAGCCTGCGCAATGGGGCGTCGAGCGGCTCGAACGGCGCACCGAACTCGGCGACGCACGAGCCTGCGAAGACGGCGGCACCGTGCGCGCTGAGCCGGGTCGCGGCTTCGGCGATGAGCCTGGTCTTGCCGACTCCCGGCTCTCCCGTGACGAAGACGCAGTGCACCGACCCGCTCACCACGTCGGGCCACACCGAGACCACGGCATCCAGTTCCTCTTCCCGCGCGACGAACGGCGGCTGATCGGAGCTGCGCCATGCGCGGGGCAAGAGCGGTGGTTTCCAGGCCCGCATGCGGCCAACATATGCCCGCCACCGGCTCACGTCGATCCCCGCATCAGCGGTTCGAACGCCACGGCGAAATGGGCATTTCATGTCATGTGGCGGTCAGCCCCTCACGCCTAGCGTCGCCCGTATCAGGTCACGCTCATTCGAGAGGAAGTAGATCGTGTCCATCAACAGCACAACTCCGACTGCACCGCAGCGGAAGAACACACTCGTCATCAGTGCGGGTATCGCCACCGGAATGATCGCCGTCGTCGGCCTCAGCGGGTGCACGAGCCCCGGCCAGGCGCAGGATGCCGCCGGCATCGGGCTCGCCCTCACCGGCGAATCGACACTGCACGAGTTCGACTTTCCGGTGAGAAATGCGTTCGACGGTCCCCGAGAGATCAGGGACGTGCCCCTGCCGGATCCCCTGGCGGCGACGCCGAGCGCGGCGGTGTACGACCAGCGTCTGGAACCGTACCGGCTGACGAAGGAGGAGGCCATGGCGTTGTCGCCCATGCCCACCGCCACCGCTCACGACATCTCCCCCATGGATCCCTTCGACAGGGCGGTAGCCGCCGGCGCGCTGGCAAGTCATCTCGCGGCGGTCCTGCGGGAGGTCGACGCTGTCGAAGTGAACGACTCCGTGGACCCGTTCGGCTACACCGTCACCGTCGATGTCGCCGCCGACGTGCTCGCCGGGGTGCCGCTGCTGGTGACCTGGTCACTCAGCGGTGAGGATGTCAGCGCCCATTGGGATGCCAGTCGACTGGGAGCCCGGCTGCAGCCCACCACCGATGACGGCGCCAGCGTCGACATCTGGATCCCCAACCTCCGCGGCGATGGTGACTACACCCTCGATGTCGATGTCGTCCGCGCGGACGACGGTGTTGCTGTCACCGGCGCCAGCTTGCTCGTGGAAGCCGCCGACGCGTCGGCCGAATGAGCCGACGCGGCGACCCGGCATCGACCTCGTCCGATTGCCGCAGCCGCGCACGGTGGCGGATGCCGTGCGCGAGCGGTCGGCGGCGCCGGTGATCTACGCCGAGCTCCCCGACACGCAGCACAGCTTCGACCTGTTCGCGTCGGTGCGGGCACGGGCTGAGGCGAATGCCATCGAGGCGTTTCTCGGGCGGGTGCGGTCGCAGCGCGCTGCGGCCTCCGGACGCTGACGGCGGGGAGACACGCACACCGCACGCGCGCGCCTCCCGCAGCGTCAGCGACCGGTGTCTGAGGCGGCGACGTCGAGGATCCAGGTCACGCCGAAGCGGTCGGTGAGCATGCCGAAGCCGGGGCTCCAGGCCGACGCGGCGAGCGGCTCGATGATCGAGGCGCCGGCGGAGAGCGCGTCCCAGTAGCCCTGCACCTCGTCGAGCGCGTCGCCGCGCACCGAGACGAAGAACGGCTGGTCGGTGAGGGTCACGCCGTTCTCGCGCCGCGTCGTGCCGGCGTTCGCCGCCGGACCGCCGCCCTCCCCCGGGATGTCGTACGCCATGACCCGGAATCCGTTCTCGCTCTCGAGCTGCCCGAACACGACGTTCGCGGCACCGGGGGCCTCGGGCGGCATCCCGAAGTCGCCGTAGGTGGCGATGGAGAGGTCGCCGCCGAACACGGAGCGGTAGAACTCCAGGGCTGCGCGGGCGTCGCCGCGGAAGTTCAGGTGGGTGGTCGTGGTGATGCTCATGTCTGCTCCTGTAGGGATGTCGCCGGGTCCGTCCCGGCTGCGCCCACTCTCGCAGCAGTAGAGGACTGTTTCGGCCCTCCACTCCCCCTAGAGTCAAGGCGTGACGACGACAACCTCCCGGCTGCTGAAACTGCTGTCGCTGCTGCAGAGCAGACGCGACTGGCCCGGCGCCGTGCTCGCCGACCGGCTGCAGATCAGCCACCGCACCGTGCGGCGCGACATCGACCGGCTGCGCGAGATGGGCTATCGCATCGACGCGACCATGGGTCCCGACGGCGGATACCGACTGGATGCCGGCAGCGAGCTGCCGCCGCTGCTGTTCGACGACGACCAGGTCGTGGCGCTGGCCGTCGCCCTGCAGGCGGCGACCGTCGCCGGCGCCGGCATCGAAGAGGCCGCGCTGCGGGCGCTCACGACCGTGCGGCAGGTCATGCCGTCGCGAGTGCGCCAGCGACTGGATGCCATCGCCTTCACCACCTTGCCTCGCCCGGGCGACGGCCCCGCGGCATCCGTTTCGCCACAGGTGCTCATCGCGCTGTCGAGCGCCGTCCGCGCGCACGAGGTGCTGCGGTTCGACTACGCGAGCCCGGGCGGTTCCGGTGGTAAGGCGCCGGATGCCGAGCCGCCGCGTCCACGCCGGGTGGAGGCGCACCACCTTGTCGCGTCACAGGGCCGCTGGTACCTCGTCGCATGGGACCTGGACGTGGAGGACTGGCGCATCTTCCGCGCCGATCGCATCACGCCGCGCGCCCCGACGCGGCTGGCGTTCGCGCCGCGCGAGGTGCCGGGCGGCGATGCGGCGACATTCGTGGCGGCGCGGTTCAAAGGCTCGACGCAGGGTGACGCGTGGCCGTGCACGGGAACAGTCATCCTTCACCTGCCCGTCGACGCTGTACTGCCGTTCGCCGGCGACGGCGTCGTCGAAGCGCTGGGGCCGGACCGCTGCCGGTACACGGCGGGGTCGTGGTCCTGGATCGCTCTCGCAGCGTCGCTCGGCCGGTTCGATGCCGACATCGAGGTGGTCGAGCCGCCCGAGTTGGCGGAGGCGTTCGCGCGGCTGGCGGAACGGTATGCGGCGGCAGGCGGAACACCGCCGGTCACCTGACGCCTGTCCCCATCTGCCTGCGGCGCGCACACGGGCTCTTGCTAACCTCGCCCCGTGCCCACGCGAGTCCTCCTCCATTTCCATCCGGACTGGCCGTATCGCAGCACAACAGTTCTCGACGCCATGGTGTCGAGCGGTCGGTACCTCTCTCAGTTCGAGACCGGCACGTCCAACGGAGGTCTCACGGCTCATCCCGGCGGCGATCGCTGGCGGTGGGAAAGCCGCCTCTTCAACAGCCGTTACGACACGACACCCGCTGACGCTCGCCCGGTTTACGGCGCGGTCGACCTCGGAGACATGCACGGAGCCGCTCCGCGATTCGGCTCAGCGTTCCTCCGCCTCGGGCCCGAGGCGTCGGAACGAGCGACATTCTGTTACCCCGATTCGGTGTTCGAACCGGACAGGGTTGTGGACGCGGATGAGCTGCCAGCCCTCGTCGAGCGGATGCTGTCCGAAGATCTCGAGCCATTGGATCGCTATGTCGAGGCGCACGTCCACGGGGGCGTCACCTTCGCAAGGGATGTCGAAGCGATCGTTCTCGACCCCTGTTACCGAGGAACGGCGGTTCATGCGGCAGCAGCGCGCCTTTCCGAGGTCGACTTCCATCCCGGCTTCAGCGTCAAGACCGATGCGCTCGACCCCGGGTACCGAGGGCCGCGGTATGCAGCCCTCGCGGCATCCCTCGCAGATGAGTTGACTCCCGACGTCATCGGGGTCGCCGCCCGTTCACGACTTCACCCCGCGCAATCGCTCAAGAAGGTGTGGCACCTGCTCGCGCGGTATGGGCGGCGCGCGGACGACCGAGACAGCTAGCCGTCCGAAGACGATCAGGTAGGCACCCAGCGCTGCACCTACCGCGGCTCGGCATCCACCTCGCGAATGCCGACCGCGCTGCGATCGCCGGACGTGAGTTCGCCCCGCAGCGCGACCGCCGCGAGCAGGCAGCATCCCACGAACACCACCGCCCCCCGGCAACGGGAAGCGTCAGGTCGATCGCCCCGAGCATGCCGCCCAGCGCGGACCCGGCGGCCAGCCCCAGCAGGCCGAGCACGCGCGCGGCGCCGCCGACGCGTCCGAGCAGGGCGTCGGGCACGAGCCGCTGCCGCAGCGAGAGTGCGCAGATGCTCCAGACAACCGCGTGCAGGATGTACAGCGCCAAGAGCACGCCGGCGAGGATCGGATATGTCATGACGGCAAGACCGCCGAGGCTCAGCGCACCCAACAGCAGGCTGGCCACGATCGTCCACCGGTATCCCAGCCACGAGCGCAGCCGTGGCGCGAGGAACGAGCCGAGCAGCCCGCCGAGGGCAGAGAAGGCGAGCAGCAGTCCGTAGCCGATGCCGCTCAGCCCCAGCCGCTCCCCGGCGAACAGGACCAGGATCGAGAAGGGCAGCATGTAGCCGACGCTCGCGAGTGCTCCGATGAGCGCGAGGACGCCGACCACCCGGTGGCGCGCGAGCCAGGCGATCCCCTCTCGCGCCTCGGCATAGACCGAGCGCCGGGCGGGCGGCGCGTCAGCGTGCGGCCGCGGCGAGCGCCGGACGGGCAGCGCGAGGGCGACGAGCCCCGCGGCCGCCCAGAGCCCGCCCATCGCGAAGACGGGCGCGGCCGCCGCCAGCGCGAACAGGAAGCCACCGAGCGGACGACCGGCGAACTCATCGCAGATCAGCTGCGCGGCCGCAACGCGTCCGTTCGCGGAGTCGAGGCGTTTCCGCCGACGACGAGGTGGATGCGGCGCCACCGCCAGTCCGGGAAGGCATGGAGATCCGCGAGATTACTGACCCACGCACTCGAGACAGCCGGAGGCTGCGCGCCTCGCAGCGCCGGGTCGAGGAACGACCGGATCACGTCCGAGTCGTGGCTGTTGCAGGCATCGAGGTAGTCCGCGTACCGCTCGCGCAGTTCCCACGACGGGAGTACCTCGCCGCCGCCTGACTATCGTCGCTACCTTCCAAGGTGCGCCCGTCAGCTCTTGCCCCTACCCGCTAATGGCTCGCCTGTACATCGCGAATAACCCCAAGGGGTCGCCACACTCCGTGCGTGCGCGGCCGACGGCCTCACTTGTTGCGCCGTGTTCTCGCTCCACCGCGCTATGCACAGACTTCTTACGTCTCGTCGCCCACGTGTAGTAAACAGAGCGAGTGAGTCAATGGCAGCCTTCAGACCAGCGGAATCCCGTACCCAATGCTGACGGGTCCGCCGAAACCCGCAGCGCGGAGGGGTCGTCCGTTAGCGACGGTCACCGCCCAGCGTCGCCACAGCTGCCGCAAGAGATAGAGAGTGCTTCGAGTACAGAGGACGCTCCGCTCGCGCCGCTAGAGGAGATCAGACAGCTTCTTTATGAGGACCAGTCGCGGTTGGGGGATGTATATCGCCTTCATGTCGACGCGCAGCTTAGCCCCCAGGAAGTGGCCGACCGGCTGAACATCGAAACGTCGAATTTTGTCTACAGTTACCGGGCCTACATCGAAGCAATTCTTAACGGAAAAATCTCCACCGGGGTCCAGCTTCGCCGCCAGACTGCAAGTGCGCTGAGGTCACTCATCAAACGGAATAGGTCCGCACTGAGTGCTGAGGCTCTAAGGATACTGAATACGCATTTGGCACTCGCCGAACAAGCAACGACGTCGGACGCAGAATCAGACGAAGCGACAACCGAAGCTGAGCAAGACGAAGAAACGCGCGTGGTAACTGGCGCGCTTGATGGGAAGCCTGGCATCTACGCGTTCTCGTATGGCTGGTACCTCGAAAATCCTGTTGACGCCAAGGCCAACACTTTGATCAAGATTGGGAAGTCCGACAACGTCGGTGAGCGCATTCGCCAACACCGAGTCGGAGCCCGGGCTCATATCCCTGAGCCGCTTGTCGTCGTAAGGGTTTATGGGGTCGGAGGGCGCGATCTGGATCAGACCGAAAAAGACTTCCACCGCCTGCTGAGTACCGCGGGGCACGACAATCCGCGACGAGTTGTCGCTCAGCGCAGCGAGGTGGGTAAGGAGTGGTTCCTAACGAACGAAGCCTTCCTCGACGCGATAGCAAGCGCCCTCGGACTGCGCACTGAGTACATCGGGCGCTCCGAATTCATCGAGTAGGAAACAGGTAAGAAGACCCCCGTCTGCCGAGTCAACCGATCGGGCAAGGCAGCAGCGCTAGAGCGTCCCGACGAGGGTGTCACCCAACAACTCTTCATAGGGCCTGCTCGGCGCTGAGGTGCTTGCATCATCGCAAAGGCGTCAGCTAAGCCGCGGCCGCAGCGCTCCCACCACGTCGTGCGCTCGTACTCCGCTCCCCTGACCCAGAGGGCCGCCAAGATCCCGCACGGAGGGGGATCTCACACGACTTCGTGATCAACACGCGAGCGTCGGGCAAAACACCCCCATCGGGTGACGCAACCAGACGGCACGGGAAGGCGTCGGTGAGGAGCATGCATCTGGGATCGCCCCGACTCGACGCCCTAATGCCATTAACGGGCCGATTCGATGCTTGGGGACCGGAACGAAGTTTCAGGCAAGAAGATCCCCGATCAGATCATCAAAACAGGGTGCCCCTGGAGGGACTCGAACCCCCAACCGTTTGCTTAGGACGCAACTGCTCTTCCATTGAGCTACAGAGGCTGGCTGATCGATTCTAGCCGCGACCAGCCCCGCGCTCCGGCCCGCGCGACCGCGACCGCGCCCGTCGGAACCTCCTTATCCGGTGGGAGTCCGGCGCGAAGGTGCGTCGTGGGTTGCGTCCACGGCCCGTTCTCGGAATCGTGGCCGTCTTCGCCGCAATCCACGGAAGGGAGCACCATGCTCACACTCACCGAGAACGCCACCAGCGCCGTCAAGACGCTCACGTCGCAGATCCCGACGGAGGAGGGCGGGCTGCGCATCCGCGGTGCGGACCAGGCCGAGGCCGGCTTCGAGCTCTCGCTCGTGTCGTCGCCCGAGCCCGAGGATGCCGTCATCGAGACCGACGGCGCCCGCGTCTTCGTCGAGCAGGCGGCTGCGCTGCCACTGGACGACCGGGTTCTCGACGCCCGGATCGGCGACGACGGCTCACTCAGCTTCGCCCTCGGCGTGCGCGCCTGACGCGCAGCACGAGACACGACGGGCCCCGGGTTGTGAACTGGTCCCCGTTTGGTGGACTGGCCGGGTAGGAGCCTACGCCGCGAGGGCCTGGGTCCGGTATTGCACCGGGGTCAGGCCCTTGAGCGTTTCTGAGGTGCGGTGGTTGTTGTACCAGTGCACATAGTCGGTGATCCCGGATTTGAGAGCGTCGATGCTGATGAAAGTCGTGTGGTGGAAGGCTTCCTCTTTGAGGTGCCCGAAGAAGTTCTCCATCACCGCGTTGTCGTAGCAGTTCCCTTTCGGGACATCGACTGGACCGCGCCGGCGTCGGCGAGCAGGCGCCGCCACGACAGATGCTGGTATTGGAACCCTTGGTCCGAGTGCACGACCGGGGTCTGTTCCGGTTCCAAGGTCGCGAGCGCGTCGCGCAGCGAGCTGTTCGTCAGCGACAGGTTCGGTGAGCGGCCCATCGAGCGCGCGATGATCTGCCGGTCGAACAGGACCATGATCGGCGAGAGATAGAGCTTGTCCATCCCGACACGGAACTCCGTCAACGAGCGCTCCTCTGCCACGCATCTGCCAACGCTGATGCAGGCGCTTCACCGGCCACCGCGACACGCCCATCAACGTCGCGACGGACCAGCAACCCAAGCCCTGCTCGAACGACGTTACCGCGAGCTCGCGCTGCGCCTCAGACAACGAACTATGACTATCCAAACCACTGCTCCCCGGGAGTCAGAACTGCTTTCTCAGTCCAACTCTCGGGGAGCAGTTCATCCCGGATCGGGGCCCTCTGTCCCCCACCACGCACGCGGCGCGAGCGCGACCGAAACGCGCGCGCGGCGCCACCGTGTTTAGACCCAGCCATTCGCCCAACTCGTCGCTCTCGAGGAGCGCCTCCGCGTTCCCACACCGGAGAAGTGCGCCGGGACGCGTTTTACCGGCTCGGGCGCATCGATGTGAGCAGGCATTCACATACTGTCCTTCCTGCTAGCGCCGTGCCCGCCGGTCGCTGTCTGTTGGATGACGATCAGATTGGCCGGCCGGACGAGTCCCGCGAACTTGAGCAAGCCCCACTGTGGGAGCCGAAGTCGGGCTGATTCGTGCATCTCAACCAGCAGACGGCGATGAGGGGTGCGCCCCTCCTCGGAGGCCGTCGCGATACAGACGCCCCGACCGGACCCGGGGTGGTGTCGGAGCGCAACACCCCACCGGTCACTCCGGAGGACTTACGGGTTCAGCCGCCGGCTCGTCCAGCGTCCCGAGATAGGGGAAGTGATCGCGGGCGTTGCGGAACGCGTTCGGACTCTTCCGCTCACCGCCACAACACAGTCACGCCCTCCTCCCGCGAGGGGGAATCCAGCCGGCGAATCACTATTGGACGAGAGGAGGCGAACCTATGGCACACCGCATGGGAAGGCCATTGCGCCGATGACCACCCCGCTCGCTGCCTAACCCTCCGTGGGTGTTTCGGTCGCACTCACTCGCCTGATGGATGCGCGTACGCGGGGGCGCATCTGAAAGCGCACGTGCGGCATCCCTGCCTCGCTTGCTCTCGACCTCCTGTGGAGCAGGCCAGGCTCCCGCGTCGCGCCCACCGCAGGCCGGCGTAGTCGGTGAACCGCACACGGTCCGTGGCTTCGCTGTATTCGGCAGTGGGACCCGGAGAATCGAATGCCTCGGTTCGGGAATGGCCGTTGGCCCAGACCGGCAGGGTCTCGCAAGACTCGACGATTCGACCGGCATGCTCCGCGGACAACTCCACGTCAAAGACAAGACCGACTCGTGTTCTGGATGCTGAAGTCGCCGCGGCGGGTTGGCGTCCGTGGGGCGGAGATCGAGTGCGCCGTGGATGTGCTGGGCCCGCCGTACGCGACCATTCGCGGCGTCGGAGTGATAGGCGTCCCTGACTGACTTCGCCGGTGGAAACGGTCGCGCAGGCGATGACACTAACGCTCGGAGCGTCATTGGGGGTCTTCCGTCCCCCTGAACGGTAATGTGCGAGTGGTGCTCGCCGGTGAACAATCACGCCCGGGCCGCTCGGTTTCTGATCGCCGGATGTCGGCGTGGGGATCCGGCGCCGGAGTGAAAAGGCGGCACAACACCTCACGTGGACTCGCAGGATCCGGCGCGATTTGTCGCGACCGGTTTCTAGGCTGATCGGAGCCTTGTAAATGGCAATCCCAATTACCGCCGTTGTACGCCCCAGCAAGGAAGCTCTGGCGGAGGCGATAGCCAATCACCTCAACCTGGAGGTGCCGACGGTATCGGCCGGCGGGTCGGTATCGAGCCTCTTCCTTGACGAAATCCACGGCTCGCTTTTCGGCGGTCCCTCAGGGGGCGCTGACACGTATCGGATGACCGATCGCCTACTGTCGCGGCTCGGACTCGTCTACGACCCCTGGTGGGATACAAGCGAGTCTCGCGCGACAGGAGGCGGCACCGTCACGACCCGTGCGTACTCCCGGATCCTGTCCGCGGTCACGGGTGTCCCGAGATGCTTCATCGTGAATTGGCCAGCGATACCAGACGATGAGCAAGCGATTACGCTTCCGTTCTTTAAGCAGGCCGACCTCAATCCCTTTGCCGAGGCCGGACCGGGATCGATGGTGCTCTTTGGTGAGGTGTCGCCGGGTGACCTCGTTTCCGCGTACGCCTGGGCGGAGGTCACTGACATGTCACCAGGTTGGCGCACCGCCCCGTGGTCCGCGACGGTAGGCCCGCGTGTCAGCCTGGACGCAACCATCGGGGTCACGGTCGAGGACCTCCGACCAGGGCCGTTGCGACTCACGGAAATCACCTGGGCCGGATTTCAGACCGTTGTCCGTGCGGGGACCTTTCATGGCGGGAGCGTGCCGCTGCCCCCCAGCGACGGGGGTGCGCGGAAGATCGCAGAGCGTATCGAGCGCGATTACCCCGCCGAGTCAATCCCCATCGGGGTTGCGAAGGTTCCCGCCCCGGAGCCCGCCCTGGCCAACGTGGCCCCCCTCGATCTGCCGGTCTACGAAGAGACTGAGGTGGGAGGCAACGCAGCCGTAACGACGAACGACTCCTTGCCGCAGCAGGGTGAAGTCGATCAGACTGCCCGCCGCCTAGCTGAGATCCGAGGGATCAAGTACGCCATCCGATCTTTGACCGCCGACGGCTGGGTCTTGGAGAGGGACTGCCAACAGGATGGCGTTGGCTACGACCTGCTCTTCAAGCGAGAAGACCGACTGCTCAAGGTGGAGGTCAAGGGAATCCAAGGGCCGGCTCTGATCTTTAACCTGACTCCGAAGGAGTGGTGGAGAGCGACAACGGACCCGGACTGGATTCTTGTCGCTGTCACCGGTGTCCTATCGCCGCTCGAGCCAAAGGTGAATGTGGTGACCAGGCAACAGATCGCCTCCTCTCGGCGAATGGCGCTCGGTTACCGGACCTGGATCGACTAGCCGGGTCCCGGCCCACACGCCAGTCGTCTCTCGGCGTATCAACGGTTCTGGATCCAGCCGCTCTCAAGCGTCTTCCGTTAGCGAGTTCGACCGTCACCCAATAGCCCGACCTGCCGTCGGTGGAGCTGTCGGCGACCAACTGTTCGTAGAACTCCAGGCTAGATTGCGGCTCCAATCGATACGGCATCATCTCGTCGCCCTCGTCTCGGCCCATCAGCACTTCTGTCGAGCGGCACGACGTTGGCGTGACTTCCTCATAGAGCAAGACCTCCATGACCGTCACAGCAGAGCGGCCTCTGTTGCGAATCGCAACGTTGATCCACTGGGTCTGGTCGCTTTGTGGATCGCGAGCGATTCGAGCGTCACCCGCGCGCCTTAATGCCGCCAAGTCCAGACATTCCAGACGAGCGCCGCTACCCCCGCGATAGCCGCGACGATGGAGATGATGAACGCCGGAAGTGCGAGCGGGTCTGAGAGTGGAACGGTGGCGAGGAATCCCTGCCGACAGTACCGCCAGCGCGATTAAGACGGTCGCTGAGGTGGTCCAAGGCTGAACACAGCGGGCGCACGCCCGCGAGAGCACCGGCAGTGTCCGCGCCCCCTGCGAGAATGTAAGAATGATGGACTGCAGATACAGGCTCGAAGAGCCATGGTGCGGGGCCTGTTGCAGACCGCATGTCGCGCTGCGCCTACGCCCAGAAACGCAGGACTGCCGCGTCCGCGAAGCACCGCAGGGCCTCATCGACGACCTTCGCAAGCCGCCAACGATTCAAACGATCGTCGTGTCCGCCGGATCCACGCTCCCGAGCCAGCCGCTCGCACTAGCAGACCCGGACGTCGGCGTTTTCGCTGACCAATCCATCCCAGGGATCGACTTGGGAGTTGTGAGACGTGCTGGGCCCTCTCGGACACGCTCCTACGGCCGGAAGTCGCTCGTTCGGTGGCCGCTTCGCCGGGATCCTCGACGGATCTCAGCGTTGCGTCTCGCGTTGAGGACGTCGCTGGCATGACATCGCCACAAACCTTGCTTCACACCCCGCGGGTAATGGGCGGATCGGACGGGGACAGCAGTCGAATGGACACTGTTGTCAGCGCGCGAGAAGACGATGAAATCGCCTCCGCGTTCTCCGGAGGGGCATCAACATCGAGCCGCCGCATCGCAGAAGCTATCCGCGTCCTGTCGGTCCGAACCGGCGGAAACGAGCGGACTGGGTGGCTGGCGGCCGTGTCTCGACTCGTTGCCGACATGAGGCCCGACATCGCAGACGCGCTGGTCGCGTACCTTGGAACCCCGCCCAGAGATACGTCCAACCCACTCGTCGGTTTGACGATCGGGGAGATCGGCATCGTCTACGAGGCTCTGCTCGCCATTGGCGACCACAGCAGCCGGCGATCACGAGGGCAGTACTTCACGCCCGATGACGTCGCCCGGTTCATGGCACACCAAGCGCGCCGTTTTCCAGCCGGACATTGGATCGACCCCTGTTGCGGCGTCGGCAACCTCGCGTGGCATCTCGCGAGCTCGATGGACGACTCCGCGACCTTCGTGATGGAAAGCCTGACCCTCGTGGACCTCGACGGCACGGCCCTAAAGACTGCTGTCGCGCTCATATCGGCGAGTTTCGCGCCACATGCTTCGACGGAGACACTGGCACGGCTCGCCCAGCGATCCAGGACCCAGGATTACCTCACCGAAAGCCAGCCGCCACACGACTTCGCGATCTTGAATCCCCCCTACGCGGGCACAAGCCGGGACGAACGGTTCAGAACTGCGGATGCGCGTGACCTCTACGCCTACTTCCTCGAGCGCGCCATCACTTCCTCGACGGGCTTCATCTCGATCACGCCAGCCGCTCACCTCACCGGAATCAAGTATTCCGAGCTGCGCGCCCTGCTAAGCGAGAAGAGTGGCGGGGAGGTGCTTGTTTTCGACAATGTGCCAGACACCGTGTTCCGCGGCTACAAATACGGGTCTACCAACACGTCGAAGACCAACTTCGTGAGGGCCGCGATTACAGTCTCTGCGCCTGGTGACCGTGACTGGCGCATCACCCCTATTCTTCGATGGGCTTCTGCCTCACGTTCTCGGCTATGGCAGAGCGCAAGAAAAGACTTGCTGCCTCTTCGTATCGGCCCTGCTGGCGAGTGGGCGAAGCTTATGCGCGGGACCGAAGGCGTCTGGGAACATCTCGCTACTGCGGAGAGGACCCTTGCCGATATAGTCTCGCGAACTCCGACGCCGTTCAGACTCAGCGTCGCCGCGACTCCTCGCTACTACGTCTCCGCATCTCGCCGCGACCTCGACCGCACATCTAAGCACAGTCTCTACTTTCGAAACCAACAGGACGAAGAACTCGCGTATCTTCTACTCAACAGCTCACTGCCCTATTGGTGGTGGCGGACATTGGAAGGCGGCATCACCCTTTCGCTGCGCAACCTTCGTTCACTTCCGATCCCCCCTGACTTGGTCCCGAACGAGGAGCTGGTTTCTCGACTTGACGCCTCGGATACAGTTGACATGGTCACAAAGCTGAACGCAGGACGGCTTAATGAGAATGTCCGGCGCCCACGCGACCTCGTCACCGAGATAGACCATCATGTCTTGCCCAATCTGAAATTCGATTTCTCGCGCACCTTCGCCTCGGACATGTTCACAGGCGAGTTCGACCTCGACGAATTTGGAAGCCATTGATCGAAGACAACCGCTCAGACACCTTCATCCCCGCCCAGACGGTTGCTGAGGCAGCGTCGCGAATCGGCGCGATCACGGGCGCGAGGGTAGAAGCCACGAGGGGGGAGAAGCGAGCGCTCCTGGCGCTCCGAGACGCATTGGGCATCGATGTTGCCGCGGTTCGAACGAACGCCGTTCTCGGAGAATCTCTCGCAGAGGCGTTGGGAGTGCAGTGGGACAGACCCGCATACGTATCGCGTAACACTCTGACAATCGACGGAGTAAACGCCATCCTCCGCGCCGCAACTGCATCGTTCCGCAGCGGTGCGTTGAGCAGGAGCACCGACACAACCACCTTCGGGCTCACAGGAGATCGCTGGGCAGCGTTCCGGCCGGCGCGCACGAAGATCGAGGCCGTAAACCGGATCTCGGCACTAACGAATAGTGGGCCGGAGTGGCTGGGACCGGGCAGCAAAGAACACAAACGAGTCCTCGTCAATCTAGCGGCGAGCGTTCTGCCAGGAGTTGATACGCGCCGGCTCACCAAGACGGGTCTGGGAGCGAAGCTCGCAGCAGCGTTCAACGTTCCGTGGGGGGACGGCGCTATTTCGACCGGCGAGACAATTCGCCTCGAGGGCCTCAACGCGCTGCTCGCAGGCGCCGAAGAGCACTTCGGCGTTCTCGGCACTGATCTGGCTCACTCCTTTCAAACGCCCGAGTCAGAGGGTTCTCTCTTGGCAGCAGCTCTGAAGGACGGCCTGCCGGCGGGCATTTGGGACGGGCGTAGTTGTGTTGAATGGATGACGAAAGAGCGACTTCGGGGCGCTAACGACTCAGAGTGGCAGGGTTTCTTCTTCGAGGGATACGCAAGGCAGGTCCTCGCCAAACTTCCCCCTGCCACGTCCGCTCCGCGAGTGAAGTATGGACAGACGGTTTTCGACTTTTCACTGAACTACGTCTGGGACCTGAAGGCGCACACCGAGACGTACTCGAAGACCACCGGGCAGCCATCCTCGGGCAGAGTGATCCTCAACGATGAGGAAGCAGTTCGTGCCTGTGTCGACGAACAGGGTCTGGGGTTTCTTGTTCTGAGTGGGAGAGCGATCCCCGACACAGATGGTGAATTCCGTGCATGGCAGAATGCGAGAAAGGGAAAGCCCTCAGCGCCGAGCAATAGTGGAAAATCTCGTGTCAGGAAGGCACAGTTTGTTCCACTCAGGATCGAGTCTTACTGGATCGGTAACTCGCAGGAGCTTGACGCAGCGCTCCTCTCTGGGGTGGTCCGCCCTTGGAAGCAACCTCGTCAGGCACCCCGCCTGTCGGGGGAGTCTGGTGCAGAGCGTCGCACAAAGATGGAGATGACGTTGGCGCGAGCACGGACGGAACTCCGGGTGAGCGCGTTCGACTACGAGCCCGCAACGCGCGTCGCTCAGGTGTAGCACGCACCCGAGCCTGAATATGCCGTTCACCGGAAGTCCCGCGACCGGTGCGTCACCCCCACCCGCAGATCTTCGAAGGCATCCGCCACCAGGTTCGTCACGCCCTCCGGCGAGCGCTCCAGCAGCCCGCGCGCGATGAGCGCGGGTGAATCGCGTAGCACCCGGCGATAGCGATTCCACACCCCCACCGAGCAGACCACGTTCACCAGGCCGTGCTCGTCCTCGAGGTTGAGGAACGTCACCCCGGATGCCGTCGCCGGCCGCTGACGGTGCGTCACCAGGCCCGCCACCTCCACCCGGCGGCCGGTCTCGTGCGTGCGCAGCTCGCCCGAGGTGAGCACCCCGCGGGCATCGAGCTTCGCCCGGTAGTGGGCCAGCGGGTGGTCGTCGGTCGAAATGCCGGTGGCCCACAGATCCGCGGCGAGCACCTCGTAGCTGGTGGGGTCGGAGAACAGCGGCGGCTGCACCGACACCAGGGTGCCGGGGAGGAACTCGGCCCGGTCCTGCGCCGCCGACCCGGCGAGCCAGATCGCCTCGCGGCGACTGAGCCCGAAGCATCCGAACACGCCGGCGGTGGCGAGCGCCTCGAGCTGCGCGGCGGTCGCGCCGGTGCGCCGCACCAGGTCGCGCAGGTCGCGATACTCCCCCGACGCCTCGCGCTCGGCCACGATGCGCTGGGCGAGCGGCTGGCCAATGCCTTTGACGGCCGCGAGGCCGAGGCGGACGGCGAAGGCGCCGTCGCGGCGGTGGGCGGCGGACTCGTCGGGGGCGGTGGGGTTGAACTCGGGGACGGGGGGTTGCTTGCGGTCGGTGCAGGCATCCCGCCCCGTCGGCCCCCTCCCGAAGACAGGCGGACTACCGAAGGCAGGACGGTTGCGCCCGGAAACGTCCTGTTCCGGTGATTCCACCTGTGTCGGCGACGACGGCGACCCCGCCGCGATCCCCGCCTCCCCCACCGGCTCCAACACGGCCTCCACCCCCGACAGGTGGAGGTCGGGGCGGAGGACCTCGACGCCGTGGCGGCGGGCATCGGCGGTGAGGGTCGCCGGCGAGTAGAAGCCCATCGGCTGCGCGCGCAGCAGTCCGGCGAGGAACGCCGCCGGGTAGTGCAGCTTCAGCCACGAGCTGGCGTACACCAGCAGCGCGAACGACAGGGAATGGCTCTCGGCGAACCCGAAGTTCGCGAACGCCTGGATCTTGGCGTAAATGTCGTCGGCGAGGTCCCCGGTGATGCCGTTCTCGGCCATGCCGGCGTACAGCTTCTTCTTCAGCGAATCGATCCGCTCGATGCCGCGCTTGGAGCCCATCGCGCGGCGGAGGACATCGGCATCCGCCCCGCTCAGCCCGCCCACGGCCATGCCCATCTGCATGAGCTGCTCCTGGAACACAGGAATACCGAGGGTCCGCTCCAGCACCGGCTTCAGCTTGGGGTGCGGGTAGGTCACGGGCTCGTGCCCGAGCTTGCGCCGCACATACGGGTGCACCGCCCCGCCCTGGATGGGACCGGGCCGGATCAGCGCGATCTCGATCACGAGGTCGTAGAACCTGCGCGGCTGCAGGCGGGGCAAGAGGCCCATCTGCGCGCGCGATTCCACCTGGAACACCCCGATCGAATCGGCCCGGCACAGCATGTCGTAGACGCCCTGCTCCTCTTTGGGCAGGGTAGACAGCTCCCACCGCTCCCCCGTGGCATCCGCGATGAGGTCGAAGCTGTACTGCAGGGCGGCGAGGATGCCGAGCCCCAGCAGGTCGAACTTCACCAGCCCCATCCACGCCGCGTCGTCCTTGTCCCACTGGATGACCGTGCGGTTCTCCATGCGCGCGTGCTCGATCGGCACCACTTCGCCCACGGGCCGGTCGGTCAGCACCATGCCGCCCGAGTGGATGCCGAGATGGCGCGGGGCCTTCAGCAGCTCGGTCGCATACTGCAGCACCCGGTCGGGGATGTCGTGCATCTCGGCGGCGGCATCGGCTTCGGGCAGCGGCCCCCAGTGCTCCACCTGCTTCGACCAGGCATCCTGCTGCCCCGGCGAGTGCCCGAGCGCCTTCGCCATGTCGCGCACGGCGTTCTTCGGCCGGTACTGGATGACGTTGGCCACCTGCGCCGCCCGCTCGCGCCCGTAGGTCGCGTAGACCCACTGGATGATCTCCTCGCGGCGATCGCTGTCGAAGTCGACGTCGATGTCGGGCTCTTCATCGCGCAACGCCGAGAGGAACCGCTCGAACGGCAGGTCGTAGGCGATGGAATCCACCGCCGTGATGTCCAGCAGGTAGCAGACCGCGCTGTTGGCGGCAGAGCCCCTCCCCTGGCACAGGATGCCGCGGCGGCGCGCCTCTTGCACGATGCCGTGGACAATGAGGAAGTACCCGGGAAAGTCCTTCTGCTCGATGACCCCGAGCTCCTTCTCGATGCGCGCCCGGTCGGCGTCGGTCGCGTCGGGGTATTTGCGGGGCACGGCTTCCCACACCAGGTGCCGCAGCCACGTCATGGTGGTGTGCCCCTCGGGGACGGGGAGCTTCGGCAGCGCGGGCTTGGCGCGCCGCAGCGGAAAGGCCAGCTCGTCGGCCAGCGCGACGGTGCGGGCGATGGCGCCGGGGTACCGGGCGAAGCGCTGCGCCATCTCGCGGCCCGAGCGCAGGTGCGCGCCGGCACCTGCGGGGAGCCATCCGTCGAGCTCGTCGAGGCTGCGGTTGGCGCGCACGGCCGCGACGGCGGCGGCGAGGTCCGCCCGCTCGGGGGCGGCGTAGTGCACGTTGTTGCTGGCCAGCACCGGGAGTCCGCGATCGGCGGCGAGGGATGCCAGCACGTCGTTGTCGCGGGAATCCGTCGGGGCGCCGTGGTCGATCAGCTCGACGTTGACGGCATCGGGGCCGAAGACGTCGACCAGCAGGTCGAGTTCGCGGGCGGCGCCGGCGGGTCCCTCGGCGGCGAGCGCGGCGCGGACGGCGCCCTTGCGGCATCCGGTCAGCACCGCCCAGTGGCCGTCGGCGCGGGCGGCGAGGTCGTGCAGGTCGTAGACGGGGCGGCCTTTCTCGCCGCCTGCCAGCTGCGCGTGGGTGAGGGCGGCGGCGAGGCGGTGGTAGCCCTCCTCGCCGCGGGCGAGCACGAGCAGGTGCCGCCCGTGCGGATCGGGCTCGCCGTTCTGCGGGCCTGGCAGCCCCAGCGACAGCTCGGCACCGAACACCGTCTTGACGCTGCGGGCTTCGGCGGCCTCGGCGAACCGCACGATGCCGTAGAAGCCGTCGTGGTCGGTGACCGCCAGGGCGTGCAGGCCCAGGCGCTCGGCCTCTTCGACGAGTTCCTCTGGGGAGGAGGCGCCGTCGAGGAACGAGAACGAGCTGTGGGCGTGCAGCTCGGCGTACGGCACGACGTCGTCGGGGCGGGCGATGGGCGGCGGCGTGTACGGCCCGCGCTTGCGGGACCAGGCGGGGCTGTCGCCGCCGTCGGCCCCGGCGGGCTTGCGGCCGCTGAGCAGCCGCTCCATCTCGGACCACGAC
Organism: Microbacterium sp. zg.Y909; assembly: GCF_024626565.1. NCBI lineage: Bacteria > Bacillati > Actinomycetota > Actinomycetes > Micrococcales > Microbacteriaceae > Microbacterium > Microbacterium sp. zg.Y909. The sequence continues at coordinate 7,185 of NZ_JANJFJ010000014.1, read as the reverse complement.
ACCGAGGGGTTGTTGAAGCCCATCAGCGGGGGTCCGTCGTCTTCGGGCGGGGGTCAGTCATAGCGGCCCTCCGCCGACCAGTCGCCGGCCTCGCACACCAGCAGCCACGCCGACTGCTCGGCATCCACCACCTGGAACCGGTGGGCGCGCCGCGCGCGGGCGGCATCCCACCCCCGCTCGCGCACCGGCCACGGACCCGCCCACGCGTCGATGCGGCGGCGGCGCCCGCTCTCGACCAGCACCGCCGGCGGCGCCGTCAGCGCGTCACGGTCGCCGACGGCCACCGCGTCGCCGTCGGCGTCGACCACCGTCACCGGCCGCGGCGGGTCGAACACCGTCGACGGCAGCGGGTCGGGCAGGCTCCCGGGCCACGGCCGCTCGCGAGGCCGCGGCACCACGGGGCGGTCGCCCCACGGCACGAGCACCTGCCGCTCGCTCAGCCACCGCCCCCCGCCGACGACCGGGGTCACCACCCCGCGATGCCCGAGCATCGCCTGCACCCGCGACAGGGCATGGTGCACGCGCTCGTCGGGGCCGCCGCCGAAGAGGGAGCGCACGTGGTGGGCGGCGGCATCCACCGTCTCGGGAGCGATGCGCACCCGCGTGACGGCGCTGCGCAGCCCCGCCTCGCCCAACTGCCAGCGCACCCGGTCGACCACCTCAGCGGCGGTGAACGCGCCGGGATGCAGCCACACCCGCTCGCTGTTCTCGGCCCGGTCGCCGGTGATCTGCACCCGCAGCTCGGTGCACACGAGGTCGAGGGCGCCGAGCGCGCCGATGAACTCCTCGGCGGCGACGCGCATGGCGAAGGCGACCTGGTCGGCGATCTCGAGCGGCGGCTCGAACGCCACCTCGCGGTCGAGATCCGGCGGCGGAGTGCGCGGCAGCACGGGACGGGAGTCGCGCCCCGCGGCGAGGGAGTGCAGGCGGATGCCGCGCTCCCCCAGCCGCTCGCCGACGCGCTCGGCGGGGAGGGCCGCGAACTGCCCGAGGCTCTGCACACCCAGGCGCCCCAGCAGATCGACGACGTCGGGCTCGTCGAGCACGGTGATGGGCAAGGGCGCGAGGAAGGCGGCGGACTCCCCCGCTGGCACGATGCGCACCGGCGCCTCGGCGAGGGTGCGGCGGGCGGCCTGCTCCGCGGTGAAGGGGCCGTCGGCGATGGCGATGCGGACATCGGTGTCGCCCATCGCGTCGCGCAGGGTGTGGGCGGCGCGCTCCTCGCCGCCGTAATAGCGAGCCGGCCCCCGGGCGCGCAGCGCACACAGCCCCGCCCGCATCAGCTGCACCCCGGGGGCGAGCTCCTCGATGCGGGCGATGAGCGGGGCGAACACCCGCTGGTCGCGGGTGGGGTCGGCGTCGGCGATCGTCAGCTGCGGGCACCTCGCCTGCGCGTCACGGCGCCGCTGCCCCCGCCGCACCCCCTCGGCGCGGGCGGCGGCGGAACAGGCGACCACCGCCCCCTTGTCGAGCACGGCGACGGGCGCGGCGGCATCCACCCCCGCCTCACGGGCGAGGGCGACGACGGGCCAGTCCGGCAGCCACAGCACGAGGGTGCGGGGCACGGGGGCATCGGGTGCGGTGCTCATCCCGCCGCCCGGATCGGAAGCGGCATCGGTGCCGAGCGCGGCACCGGAGTGGATGCCGCGGCAACCTGCCCCGACGACGCCGGCAGCTGCACGCGCGCGCGGCGCGGCACCGGGGTGCGGCGGCTGCTGACGGTGACGGTCAGCTCCCGGGCGGCGAGGTAGCCGTAGCCGTCGCCGACCCCCGACCACACCGGGTCGCTGACGTCGATCATCGCCTCGGTCTGCGGCCAGGTGCCCTGCACCAGCAGCACCGCGCCGCGCTCGCGCAGGCGGGCGGCCAGCCGCGAGATGTCGGCATCCCGCGCACGCGAGGGCGGGCGTACCGCCACCACCGGCAGCACCTCGGCGACGGCGGATGTGACCGCCAGCCACCGGGTGCCGGGCTCGGGGATCAGCACCAGCTTGTCGAGGGCGACCCCCACGCGCTCGGCCGCCTCGGCGCCGAACTCCGGCATGCCGACCACCCCGCACCAGGAGCCGGCCTGCGAGGGCGGGGCCAGCAGCGCCGAGAGCAGCGTGAGCGACGAGCCGAGCGAATACGCCGACCCCGGCCGCAGGCCGCGCCCCGGGAGCAGTCCCGCGAGCGCCGGGTCGGCCGGCAGCACGGGGGCATCCATCCGCCGCCCCTGCACACGCTCGAGCTGGGCGCGCAGACGCTGCACGTCTTCTGCCGCAGCCTGGTTCCGCACGATCGACCTCACCAACACAGACTAGAACGGATGTTCTAGATCATCAACGTCACGATCGAAGATACGCTCGGGTTCCGACATCGCCTCGCTGGCCGCCCCGCGCACGAGAAACCACTTTTCGGAGGAGAAACACCGCAGTGCGTGGTGTCTCGGTGGGGCGGATGCCGCAACGCCCCGGATGCCGCAACACCCCGGCCCCGCAACCGCCGGAACCCGCGACCCCGCACCCGCTACGCGGCCAGCGCCAGGTACGGCTCCCACCGCGGGTCGGCACGCTCGGTGCCGCGCACGGTCCACTGTGCGCCGCGCGGGGCGCGGGGCACGAGGCGCAACTCCCACCCGATCTCCTGCGGAGTGCGGTCGCCCTTGGTGTTGTTGCAGCGCACGCACGCGGCCACGAGGTTCTCCCACGAGTCGGCACCCCCGCGCGAGCGCGGCAGCACGTGGTCGATGGTCGTCGCGGTCTTGCCGCAGTATCCGCAGCGGTGCGCGTCGCGGCGCAGCACGCCGCGGCGGGTCACCGGCACCGCGCGGGCCCCCGGTACCCGCACGTAGCGGGTCAACAGGATGACGGCGGGGCGGTCATACGCCCCGCTCGCGGCCCAGACCGGGTCACCCTCGACGCGTTCGACGATGGTGGCCTTGTCGTTCATCACGAGCACCAGTGCCCGCTTGAAGGAGACCACGGCGAGCGGCTCGTAGCCGGCGTTCAGCACCAGTGTGCGCACAATCGATGTCCTCTCGAATGGCCGGGACGGATTCTCGGATATTCGACTCACGTGACGATCGATCGGCGGCGGGCACGAAAAAGGGCATGAAAAAAGGCGCTGTCTTCACAGACAGCGCCTGGGGCGCGGCGGCAGAGCCGCAGCATCCGCTCTCATGATGCCGAAGGGCGAACAGCCCGAGCACATCCGTGGTTCGGATGCGTCGCGTGCCGCCCATCGGCTTCCCTCCGCCTTCTCTCAGCGTCGGGATCAGGCTAACCCACCCACACCCCACCGGCGCCGGAGCGCGGATTCGAACGGTGTGCGCGTGTCGTCAGCCGGCGTTGGACTGCAGCCACGCCAGGGGGTCGATGTACGAGCCGTTGACCTGCACCTCGAAGTGCAGGTGCGGGGCCGTCGCGTACCCGGTCTGGCCGACCTGTCCGATCAGCTGTCCGGCCTCCACGGTCTGGCCGGCCGAGACGACGCGGGTGCCGTAGGACATGTGGGCGTAGGTGGTGCTGACCTTCTGGCCGCCGACGACCGAGTCGATCATCACGACGGCGCCGTAGCTGCCGCCGCCGTCGGTCGAGGTGCGGACGACACCGGATGCCGCGGCGAAGATCGGCGTGCCGGTCCCCGTCATCATGTCGAATCCCTTGTGCCCGGCGTATCCGCCGAAGAGGTTGTAGCTCTGGTAGTTGAACGAGGCGACCGGCCAACGCACTTCACCCGATCCCGCTGCCGTCATCGACAGGTCGACGGACGCGACCGATCCGGTGCGGCGGGCGGTGGTGGCGGCAGCCGCGGTCGCGGCGGCGCGGGCGGCGGCGGCCTCGGCAGCGGCCTCTTCGGCCTTCTTCTTCTCGATCTCCTCGGGCGTCGTCGCCGAGTAGCTGTAGCGATCGAGGGCCTCGGGCGTCGCCTCGGAGGCGACGACGAGGGACTGCGCGTTGTCGGCGGCCGCCTGGTGCAGCGTCACCGCTTCGGCCTGGTCGACCGGACGCGTGGTCGCGGCGTAGGCGGGCAGCGCGACAGTGGCGATGAGTCCGACGACCATGGCGACGATCGCAAAGCTGCGAGCGGGCTTCGCCTTCTCGCGACGGGCGAGCGGCGAGGCGGGCACCGTCGCCGCAGAACGGCGGCGAACCAGCCGCGAAGCTGTCAGCGTGGAACCGAGGCGCGTCCGGCGCGTCGCCCCCGTGGGAGCGATCTCAGCGTCATCACGAGACAGATCAAGGTTTTCGGTCAAATCACCCTCCGGCGCCTCGGCGCCGGGTGGACGCTGGCTCGTCGGCAATCGGTGTCGGGGCACAGATTTGCGGGGTTTCCCTCGGGGACGACGAGCCGCAGAGGCGATCCCCGTGGTATCCGTTGGCGTGCTTCTCGCCGTTGGACCCTTCCGACGCTACCTCAAGATAACGAACATGTCACGCTCTGGTGCACAGGTGCACGAACCTACCTGCTGGGGAGGCGTCGCCGCGCCGCTCAACTGCGGTCGTCGACGAGGAAGATGTGCGAGGCCACCTCGACCGGAAGCTCGAGCGCCTCGTCGTTGCCGTCCATCTGCACGAGCACGTATCCCTCGTTGAACCGGAAGTCCCCCACTCCCCCCGGAACGACCCCGGCCAGCCGCAGCTGCATCAGCAGCTCGGGGTCGACCTGCGCCGGTTCGGCCAGGCGCCGCACGGTGCCGCGAATGGGCGCGTCGACGGCGTTGAGGCGTCGAACGAGTCCCACCACGCCCTTGTCGAAGGTCGTGGCCGGCACGTCGCCCAGCTGGTCGAGACCGGGGATCGGGTTGCCGTACGGCGACTCGGTGGGGTGGCCGAGCAGCTCGATGAGGCGCCGCTCCACCTGCTCGCTCATCACGTGCTCCCAGCGGCAGGCCTCTTCGTGCACGTACGCCCAGTCGAGGCCAATGACGTCGCTGAGCAGCCTCTCCGCAAGGCGGTGCTTGCGCATGACGTCGACGGCCTTCTGCCGGCCGGCATCCGTCAGCTCCAGCCGCCGGTCCTCCGAGACGACGACGAGACCGTCGCGCTCCATGCGTCCGACTGTCTGCGACACGGTGGGTCCGGAGTGCCCGAGCCGCTCCGAAATACGTGCCCGCAGGGGGATGATGTCCTCCTCCTCCAGCTCCAGGATGGTGCGGAGGTACATCTCGGTCGTGTCGATCAGATCGGTCATCAAAGCCTCGATGTCAGGAGCGGTGGCAGCCCTTCCAGCCTATCGCCTGGCCGTCATACGGCTCCGGTGCGGCCGGGATGCCGTTGGCTACAGCCCTAGAATCGGCACATGGCCCACGTGACGCTGCCCCGAGAGATCCTGCCCGTCGACGGTCGCTTCGGATGCGGCCCCTCGAAGGTGCGCGCCGACCAGATCGCAGCGCTCGTCGGCCCAGGGCTGGCGCTTCTCGGAACCTCCCACCGGCAGGCACCGGTGAAGAGCCTCGTCGGCAGCGTCCGCGCCAACCTCGGCGAGGTGTTCCGTCTCCCCGACGGCTACGAGGTCATCATGGGCAACGGCGGCTCGACCGCCTTCTGGGATGCCGCCGCCTTCGGCCTCATCGAGAACCGCAGCCAGAACCTCGTCTTCGGCGAGTTCGGCGGCAAGTTCGCCGCCGCGGCCACCACCCCGTGGCTGCAGGCGCCCGACGTGCGCAAGGCCGAGCCCGGCACCCGGGCCGTCGCCGAGCCGCTCGAGGGCGTCGACGTCTACGCCTGGCCACACAACGAGACCTCCACCGGCGTCATGGCGCCCGTGCAGCGCGTGCGCGGCGATGCCGGCGCGCTCACCGTGATCGATGCCACCAGCGCCGCCGGCGGCATCGACTGCTCGGTCAGCCAGGCCGACGTCTACTACTTCGCTCCGCAGAAGAACCTCGGATCCGACGGCGGCCTGTGGTTCGCGTTCGTCTCCCCCGCCGCGATCGAGCGCATCGAGCGCATCGCGGCATCCGGCCGGTACATCCCCGAGTTCCTGAGCCTGAAGAACGCCCTGGACAACTCGCGCCTGAACCAGACGCTCAACACCCCCGCGCTGACGACGCTGTACCTGCTCGACAACCAGCTGGACTGGATCATCGGCAACGGCGGCCTGCAGTGGGCCGACGCCCGCACGCGCGAGTCGTCGACGGTGCTCTACGAATGGGCCGAGGCGACGTCGTACACGACGCCCTTCGTCGCCGACCCGGCCGACCGCTCGCAGGTCGTCGTCACGATCGACTTCGACGACTCGGTGGATGCCGCAGAGGTCGCCAAGGTCCTGCGCGCCAACGGCATCGTCGACACCGAGCCCTACCGCAAGCTCGGGCGCAACCAGCTGCGCGTGGCGACGTTCGTCTCGATCGAGCCCGCCGACGTGCGCCAGCTCACCCGCTGCATCGAGATGGTCGTCGACAACCTCTGAACCGAGGGAACGCCGTCGAGCACGCGCCGGATCTCGGGCCCGCGCGCGTCGCGGGGGCGGCCCCCCCCCCGGCGCCTGCCGGGCTTCGGTCGTCGCGAACGTCCCCAACGGCCCCGCCGACGGGGTCCTTTGCGACGACCGAGTCCCCGGCGCGGCCGGAGCCAGGGCTTCAGCTGACGTCGTCGTCCTCGTCGTCGTCCGAGTCGTCGTCGTCCGAGTCCTCGTCGTCGTCGTCCTCGTCGTCGTCGTCTTCGTCGTCTTCGTCGACAACCACGCTCTCGTCGAGCTCGTCGATGTCCACCCCGTCGAGGTCGCCGCCGTGCAGAATCGCCGAGCCGTCCTCGTCGAAGTCCGCGGCATCCAGGTCGTCGAGGTCGTCGACGTCGTCGTCCTCATCGGCGTCGCGTTCGTCGGCATCCGCGTCGGGCAGCTCGCCCGCTTCGAGGGCCGCCGCCGCCGCAGCCGCCTGCGCGGCCTGGTAGTCGGCCAGACGCACCGCCCACGGCACCCACTCGGGGGCCAGCAGCGCACCGTCGCCGGGAAGCAGCTCCACCTCGAGCACGGTCGGATCGGAGCCTTCGACCACGGCGATGCTCACGGTCCAGAACCAGCCGGGGTATCCCGGCATGCGGTTGTTGAAGCGCAGCGAGACGACTCCGCCGTCTTCGACCGTGTAGCCGGCGGCGTCGCCGATCGTGGCATCCGGCGTCACTTCGCGCAGGGCCGCGCGGGCGAGGTCGTGCGCGTGGAGCAGCCGCTCGTCGGCAGGCTCAGGCTTCGAAGTCATCG
>NZ_JANJFJ010000123.1:0-11602 GCF_024626565.1 Microbacterium sp. zg.Y909 | reverse complement strand
CCGCCACAGCCGCGACCTCGAGACCGTCGAAGATCGTGCCGCCGCCGTCGTTGCCGACGATCACCTGAATGCGCGGCTCGTGCTCGTGCGGGGGCAGCAGCAGCGCGCCCACATCGTGGAGGAAGGCAAGGTCACCCAGCAGCAGTCTCGTGACGCCGGGGGCGCCGCCGGCCTGCGAGGCCAGCGCGATGCCCGTCGCGGTGGCGACCGTGCCGTCGATCCCGGCGAGTCCCCGGTTGGCGTGGACGGTCACCTTCTTGCCCGGCAGCACGGCATCGGCCACGCGCACCAGGCGAGACGACCCGAACATCAGCCGGTCGTGCGGCCACGTCGCCCGCCACACTGCGTCGACGAGGGCCTCACGGTCCAGCGGCGCGCGAATGGCCTGCAGCTCGGCGGCGATCGCGCCGAGGCGCTGCGCCGGTTCCGCCGACGCCAGCCCGTCCGCGTCGGGCGCGGCGGGAGCCAGATCGACCGCTGCCGCTCGAGAGGCCAGCATCCACTCCCCCAGCCATTCGCGGTCCGCGTCGCCGGGAGCGACGTCGATGCCGCCGACCGCCGTCGTCGTGCCGTTGAGATTCAGTGGCTCCCCCGGCCCGCGGACCGCGATGACCTCGACGTCGGGCCGCGACAGGAGGGCGACGACCTCGCGGCTGAGCGTGGGGTGGCCGAAGACCACGGCGCGCTGCACGCGTCCACCGAGCGCCGGCTCGCGCAGCAGCGCGCGGTACCCGTGGACGAGGTTGCGACCGAACCGGGCGCCGCTGACGATCTCGGCGATGAGCGGCCACGACCCGCGGTGGGCGAGGTCCTCTGCTGCCGCACCGGCATCCGCTCCGGCCACGACGACCGTGCGCGGTCCCTGGTGAAGTGTCACCGGCTCTTCGTCTCCGCCGGCGGGGAGGTCGGACAGACCGATGCCGCCACCACCCTGGTAGAGCGCACCCGACACCTCGCCGTCATCCTCGGCGTGACGCTCGTCGGCCGCGTCGCGCCCATCGGCAGCAGCGTCGCCGTCGCCCGCGCCCCCGGCCGGTGCGGCCTCGCCCAGCAGCCAGGTGGGCAGCGCGCCGCCCAACGGCTCCCGGCAGGGCACGTTCAGGTGCACCGGACCGCTCGGAAGGCTTCCCCACCCGAGGCTCGCGGCGTACGCGTCGTCGGCGACGTCCCGCAGCATGACGGTCTGGTCCGCGTCGCCGTCGCGGTCGATCTCATCGGGCACGGGCAGGTCGTACTCGCGCCGCGCGCTCACGGCGAACATGCCGGGCTGACGGGTGGTCTGATTCGCGCCGACGCCACGCAGCTCGGGCGGCCGGTCCGCGGTCAGCAGCAGCAGGGGCACGCCCGCATGGTGGGCCTCGAGGGCTGCCGGCAGCAGATTGGCGGCGGCCGTTCCCGACGTGCAGATGACGGCGGCGGGCACCCCCGACTCACGGGCCAGGCCCAGCGCCGTGAACCCGGCGACCCGCTCGTCTATGCGCACGTGCAGGCGCACGAGGCCGCGTGTCTCGAGCTCCGCGGCCACCAGGGCAAGGGCCTGCGACCGGGATCCCGGGCTCAGCACGAAATCGCGCACGCCGCGCTCGACGAGCCGGCCCAGCAGCGCCGAGGCGGCATCCGTCGCCGGAGCCTGCTCCGCCGTGGTCATGCGTCGGAGGGGCGCGGGGGCTGGGGAGGCTGCGGCGGGTTGTTCCACCGCGGGTCGTCGTCATCGGCGTCGAGGGCCTTGAGCTCCTCTTCGATGCGGCGGATGCGCTCGTCCGTGTCACGGATGTCGCCGATGCGCCCGAGGAACTCGGGGTCGTCGTCCGGCGCCTTCGGGCGCGGGATGTCGGCGCGCTTGGTGCGGCCGACGGCGAACCAGAGGATGCCGCCGAGCACCGGCAGCGCGATCGTGATCAGCAGCCACATGGGCTTGCTCACGCCGCGGTGGCGGCGGGGATCTTGCACGGCACAGTCGACGACGCTGTAGACCCAGAAGACGGCCAACAGCAGCGCAACGATGAGCAGGATACGCGCCACGCTCTCATCCTAGGCGTGCTCACCTGGACAAGCGCCGACCGTGACCGAACCGGAGCCGACACTCAGCGGACCGTAGGATGGAATGGTGAAAGCACGCTCCGCGATCGTCTACTCGGTGCTGCGTCTGCTGGCGTTCCTGGTGCCGCTGGGCATCATGATGCTCTTCCCGATCATGCGGGAGTACTACTGGCTGTCGGCGATCTTCGCGGCCCTCATCGGGCTCAGCCTGTCGCTGCTGTTCCTGCGGGCGCCGCTGGACGAGGTCACATCCGACCTGGCCGCGCGGCGGCAGCGGCGCACGACCGAGCAGCAGGATGCCGACGCCGAGGATGCCGCAGCCGACACCCTCGGCGACGACGCACCGCTGCGCTGACTCAGACCGCGCTGACTCAGGCGGCGAACGCCCAGAGCAGCAGCGCCCCGTAGACCAGCGACGTCAGGGACGTCACCCCCAGCGCCACCACGAGCTCGCGCGGCGCGCGGTACGTCCAGACGATCAGGATCGCCGCGGCCGCCGGGATCAGCGCCAGCAGCGTCAGCCACGCGATGGGGAAGAACAGGGCGAGGTACGCCGAGATGCCGAACGGCACCAGCAGGAACAGCGTGAACAGCGCCTGAGTGGCGCGCTTGCCGATCCGCACCGTCAGGGTGCGCTTGCCGGCCGCGCGATCCTGGTCGATGTCGCGCAGGTTGTTCGCCAGCAGCACCGCGCAGGCCAGCAGTCCCGCTGCCACTGCGCCGAACCACGCCTCCTGCGGCACCACGCCCACCTGCGCGTAGGCCGTGCCGGCGGTGGCCACCAGGCCGAAGAAGACGAAGACGAAGAGCTCCCCCAGTCCCGCGTATCCGTAGGGCCGCTTGCCGCCGGTGTAGAACCAGGCCGCGACGATGCAGGCGGCGCCGGCTGCCAGCATCCACCACTCCTGGGTGCGGATGACGATGGCGAGGCCCGCGAGCGCGGCGATGCCGAAGAACGCCAGCGCGACGGTCAGCACCGTGCGCGGGCGGGCCTTGCGCGAGGCGGTGAGGCGGGCGGGGCCGACCCGGTGGTCGTCGGTGCCCCGGATGCCGTCGCTGTAGTCGTTGGCGTAGTTGACGCCGATCTGCAGCGACACCGCCACGACGAGGCACGCCAGCGCGATCACCCAGTGCAGCTCGCGGTCGACCACGAGGGCGGCGCCGGTGCCGATCAGCACCGGCGAGACGGCCAGCGGCAGGGTGCGCAGCCGCGCGGCGCCGATCCAGTCGCCGACCGTGGCGCGGGAGGGGACGACGGGCGAGCCCGAGGCTTTGGGCTTCTGCGGGTTGCCGCGAGCCTTTCGGCCTGCTGCCGACGATGAACGCTTCTTACGCGAGGGTGCTGCCACGAGCAGTCAGTTTAGGCCGCGTCGGCCCGGTGCCTCGCCCGGGGGCGGGGCGTCGTCGGCGACGGCCCGGCGAATCGCCTCACGATCGGGCTTGCCGCTCGGAAGCGTCGACAGCTCGTCCACGAGCACCAGCCGCGCCGGCCGTGCGTGCGCGCCGATCTCCGCCGCCACCGCATCGCGCGCCGAGACCAGGTGATCGGCGTCGCTGCGGCGCAGCACGTCGCCGCGTGGGCAGACGATGACCGAAGCCTCGCCCCACCGCTCGTCGGGAACGCCGACGACCACCGCGCCGGCGAACCCCGGGATCCCCCGCACGATCTGCTCGACGCGGTCCAGCGACACGTTGATGCCGCCCGAGACGATCACGTTGTCCAGGCGCCCGCGCACCTGCAGCACGCCGTCGCTCAGCACGCCGGCGTCGCCGGTGCGATACCAGCGGGTGCCGTCGTCATCCACGGGGAAGGTCGCAGCGGTGCGCTCGGGGTCGTCGAGGTAGCCGTCCGCGAGCGTCGGTCCGGTGATCTGCACCTCGCCGTCGACGATGCGAAGCGAAACCCCGTCGAGCGGCCGCCCGTCGTAGACGCACCCGCCGCTGGTCTCGGTGGAGCCGTAGGTGCGCACGATCCGGGCGCCGGCCGACTGCGCGCGCTCGAGCACCGCGGCGGGCAGCGCCTGACCGCCCACGAGGATGGCCTCGTACGAGCGCAGTGCCGACGCCACCACGGTGTCGTGCTCCGCGGCATCCAGCAGCTTCTGCAGCTGAGCGGGCACGAGCGACGTGAAGGTGGGCACCCGCTCGCCGTGGCGGGTCGAGGTCATCATGAGCGAGGCGGCCGCGAAGGCCTGCGGCGTGAACGCCCCCGACAGCAGGGCGGGCTCGCGGTCCGAGACGATGGCCCGCACGAGAACCTGCAGCCCCGCGACGTACGACGCCGGCAGCGCCAGCAGCCACGAGCCCTCGCCGATGCGGGCGGCGGTCGCCAGCGCCCCCGCGATGAGTGCGCTGCGGCTGAGCACGACCGACTTCGGGATGCCGGTGGAGCCCGAGGTGGTCACCACGACCGCGGTGCCGGCGGGCACGTCCCGCGCGGCGGGGTCGACCATGCCGAGCCCCAGCGCGGGACCTGCGCCGTGGATGGCGGCCCGCAGCGCCCGCATCACGTCGCGCGCGTCGGCGCCGTCCACCGCCTGCAGTTCCATCGTCGCCTCAGTAGTGCCAGGGGTACGGCGACCAGTCCGGGTCGCGCTTCTCGAGGAACGAGTCGCGGCCCTCGACCGCCTCGTCGGTGCCGTAGGCGAGCCGTGTCGCCTCGCCCGCGAACACCTGCTGGCCGACCAGGCCATCGTCGACGGCGTTGAACGCGAACTTCAGCATGCGGATCGCCGTCGGGGACTTCGTCAGAATGGTGCGGGCCAGCGCGATCGCCTCGCGCTCGAGCTCGGCGTGCGGCACCACCCGGTTCACCGCCCCCATCTCGTACGCGCGGTCGGCGGAGTACTCCTCGGCGAGGAAGAAGACCTCGCGCGCGATCTTCTGGCCCACCTGGCGCGCCATGTACGCCGATCCGTAGCCGGCGTCGAACGAGCCCACGTCGGCATCCGTCTGCTTGAACCGGCCGTGCTCGCGGGAGGCGATCGACAGGTCGCACACGACGTGCAGGGAGTGGCCGCCGCCGGCGGCCCACCCCGGGATCACGGCGATGACGACCTTCGGCATGAAGCGGATGAGTCGCTGCACCTCCAGGATGTGCAGGCGCCCGGAGCGCGCCGGGTCGGGGACCTGCGCCTGGTCGCCCTCGTACTTGTAGCCGTCGCGACCCCGGATGCGCTGGTCGCCGCCGGAGCAGAACGCCCAGCCGCCGTCCTTGGCGCTGGGCCCGTTGCCGGTGAGCAGCACCACGCCGATGCGCGAGTCCTGCCGCGCGATGTCGAGCGCCCGGTAGAGCTCGTCGACCGTGTGCGGGCGGAAGGCGTTGCGCACCTCGGGCCGATCGAACGCGATGCGCGCGATGCGGCCGTCGGTGGAGACGTGCGCGGTGATGTCGGTGTAGGCATCGGCGCCGGGCGCGAGCACCCACTCGGCAGGGTCGAAGAGGTCGGAAACCATGGCTCCAGCCTATTCCCGGGCGCCGTGGGGTGCCGCGAGGGTCAGGCGTTCTTGCCGTCGCGCCAGCGCAGCCACCGCTCGACGAGCGCGTAGTCCCAGTCCGGTCCCTGGAACCCGAGCGTGTACAGGCGCACGCCGCTGTCGTAGAGGGCGTCGGCGACCTCCTCGTCGCGGCCCTTGAGCTCGTTCGAGATGATCAGCCCATCCGTCGGGCGCTGTTCGACCTCGGCCCACTTCTCGATCACCGAGAGCTTGTGGGGCAGGTTGTCGGGCCCCACGAAGCTGTGCCAGATGTCGGCGTGGCGGGCGACCAGGCGCAGCGTCTTCTGCTCGCCCTGACCGCCGATCATGACGGGGATGCGGCGCGTGGGCGCCGGGTTGAGCTTCTCCCACCGCTTCTCGATGCGCGCGAGCCCCTGCTCGAGGTCGCGCAGGCGCGAGCCCGGCGTGCCGAACTCGTACCCGTACTCGTCGTAGTCGCGCTCGAACCAGCCGGCACCGGTGCCGAAGATGAACCGGCCCGTCCCGCCCTTGGCCGAGATGTGGTCGATCGTGCGGGCCATGTCGGCCTGCAGGTCGGGGTTGCGGTAGCTGTTGCAGTTGACCAGCGCCCCGAACTCGACGCGCTCCGTCTGCTCGGCCCAGGCGGCCAGCATCGTCCACCCCTCGAAGTGCAGACCCTCGGGGTCGCCCGAGAGCGGGAAGAAGTGGTCCCAGTTGAACAGGATGTCCACCCCCATCTCCTCCAGCCGCATGACGGCTTCGCGGAAAGCGGGGTACGGCGCGTGCTGGGGCTGCAGCTGGATGCCGAGACGTACCGGCGTGTCGAGAAGAGGCATGCGGCTCAGCTTAGGACGGGTGGATGCCGCGGGGGTCGGCATCCGCCCCGGTCGTCCTCAGCGCGCGCCGGAAGGCGGCGAAAGCGCTCCACCCCGTGATTGCGAGCGTGCCGACCACGACCAGCAGGGTGATCACCAGCTGGGCATCGCCGTCGATGTCGAGGTGGGCCACGAAGCCCGGATCGAACAGTCGACCGGTCACTGCGAGCCCCACGACGGGAGCAGCCCAGACCAGCGCGAGTACCGCGATCGCCGTCGCGCTTCCTACTCCCCACAGGCCGGTCGCCCGCGCCCGCAGGGTGACGGCGGCCCCGACGAGGACCAGCAGGATGCCGACGATCAGGCTCCCCGGCCACAGCGCGGCATCGAGCACCGACAGGTGTCCGGCACCGTCGACGGGCCACGGCACGGTGACAGCCAGGAGCCCCACGATCGCGAAGACGACGGCGACGAGGTGAAGGGTCAACTCGACCGGACCCAGCCGGGTGCCGGCATCCATCTCTCCGCCCGGCAGCTGGTCGACGGTCCACGTTCCGACGGGCTCACCCGTCCGCTCCAGCGCGGTGTAGACGATCGTCATGCCGGTGAAGATCACTGCCCCGACGCTGAGCGTGATGCCGATGGTCGGCCCGATGATCCCCCACGGCGACCTGTCCGCCAGGACCATGGCCACGACGACACCGAACGCCACCGGCGGCAGCGCGCTCCACAGCACGATCCGCAGGATGCGACGCCACGTCGGGTACCAGCGCGGGCCGATGAGATACAGCGGCCGGTCGGCGTATCCGGCGGCGAGCACGGCGGGGTCACCCAGGCCGTTCAGCACGGCGACCTCGGCCGCCGCCGGATCCTCCCCCTGTGCCACGCGGCCGTCGATCTGGTCGCGTATCGACGCGCGAAGCTCGGCGGCGTAGTCGACACGCTCGGCGGGCCGTACCGCCGCGGTCGCGGCCGCAACGTAGCGGCCGGTGTAGTCATCGCCTGTGATCGATCGCATGTCCGTGCCTTTCTGGCCAGTCACGTGCCTCAGCGCGCGCGGCGCGCCTTCAGTGCGGCGTCGATGATGTCCCACGCGGCCACACCGACGATGACGATTCCCAGCGCGGCCGCCGAGATCGACGCGGCCTGCTCCGACAGGGCAGGGAAGCCGCCGGGGAAGAACGCCGGATTGACCAGCATCCCGCTCCCGAGCAGGACGAGCGCAGGCACCGCGACGGCCAGCGCGACCACCGCGTTCGCGACGACGAACGGCCACGTCCACCGCCCGCGCACGTACACGGCGATGGCCAAGGCCGCCTCCGCGGCGAGCAGCACGAGCAGCGCCGCGATCCCCCAGGGCCACAGCCGAGGGTCGAGCGCGGGCATCCACTGATCCTGCAGGTACACCACACCCCTGACCTGGTCCCAGATCACCGCGCCCGCGGCGATGGCGACGAAGACGAGCGAGGCGATGAGGTCGCCCAGGCCCTGTCCGGCGGGACGGACCTCGCGCAGCTGGTCGACCGTCCAGGGAGTGAATGGCGTGCTCTTGCCGCCGAGCGCGCGGTCGGCGATGGCGAAGGCGAGGGTGACCCAGAACGCCACGTTAATCCCGACGGACAGAGTGCCTCCGATGACGCTGCCGATGACCGCGCCGATCATCTCGGCGGGGTCGCCGCCGGCCACCACCGCGCCGATGGCGAAGCCGATCGCGGCCAACGGCAACACGATCCACAGCAGCAGCTTCAGCACCCGGAGCCAGTCCAGATACAGTCGCGGACCGATCAGGTACAGCGGGCGGTCGGTGTACCCGGCGGCGAGCTTCTCGGGGTCGCCGAGCTCGCTCAGCACGGCCCGCTCCGCGTCGGCGGGAGGCTGGCCCGATGCCGCACGGGCATCGACCTGGTCCTCGATCGAGGCGCGCAGCTCGGCGGCCAGATCGGGGCGCTGCTTCTCCGGGACGGAGCGCGTCGCTGCGTCGACGTAACGATCGGTGAAGGTGGACTGCACTGTCATGTCATTACTCCTCGGGGAGCCCGGCGATCGCGTCGGCGATCGCCGTGAAGTCGTCGGTGAGGGCACGGGCCAGGCGCTGCCCGGCCTCGCTCGTGCGGTAGAACTTGCGGGGCCGGGCCTCGTCGGTGTTCCACTCGCTCGTGAGGTGTCCCTGCTTCTCCAGTCGGCGCAGCAGGGGGTACAGGGTGTTGGCGTCGGTGTCGAAGCCGCGCCGGCTGAGCTCCTCGAGCAGCCCGTAGCCGTAACCCGGCTCCTGCAGCAGCCGCAGGCACGCCAGCACCGTCGTGCCGCGCCGCAGCTCCTGCAGGTGGGTGTCGAGGGCCTCGGTCTCGCTCATGGATCACACTGTACTGTGTGACACACACTATCGTCAATGGCACATTGATGGCCAGCGTCGCGCCGCGGCCGTGCAGCGGGGCGCGCCCGCGCCAACTCCTCAACAAACGCGCACGGCGGCGGCAATACGGCCCCGCGGGCACCCGGCACCCGGTTCTTGAGGAGTTCGGACCGGCCATCGGACGCACCGGCGCCGGGTATGCACGGCGCGGGACCCGCGCGGCCCGCGCGCCGGCGGGCCAGGATGGGGGTGTGCCCTCGCTCCCTCCGCTCGACGAACTGATCCGCGACGCCGTCGTCGTGTCCCTCCCCCTCTCCACCCGGTTCCGCGGCGTGGACACGCGCGAGGCGATGCTGCTGCGCGGCCCCGCCGGCTGGACGGAGTTCTCCCCCTTCCTCGAGTACGACGATGCGGAGGCCTCCGCCTGGCTGGCCGGCGCGATCGACTTCGGCTGGAACGAGGCGCCGCAGCCGCTGCGCGACCGCGTGCTCGTCAACGCCACCGTTCCCGCCGTCGAGGCCGACCGGGTCGGCGACGTGCTCGCCCGCTTCGACGGATGCCGCACGGCCAAGGTGAAGGTGGCCGAGCGCGGCCAGGTGCTGGCCGACGACGTCGCCCGCGTCCGCGCCGTGCGCGCAGCGATGGGGCCCGAGGGCCGCGTGCGCATCGACGCCAACGGCGCCTGGAACGTCGACGAGGCCGAGCACGCCCTGCACGCCCTCGCCGAATTCGACCTCGAGTACGTCGAGCAGCCGTGCGCGAGCATCCCGGAGATGGCCGAGCTGCGGGCGCGCATCCGGTACATGGACATCCCGGTGGCCGCGGACGAGAGCGTCCGCAAAGCCGCCGACCCGCTGGCGGTCGCCCGCGCGGGCGCCGCGGACATCCTCGTGGTCAAGGCCCAGCCGCTGGGCGGCGTCCACCGCGCGCTGCAGCTCGTCGCCGAGGCAGGGCTCCCCGCCGTCGTCTCCAGTGCCCTCGACACCTCGATCGGCCTGTCGATGGGGGTCGCCCTGGCGGCCGCTCTGCCGACATTGGACTTCGACTGCGGCCTCGGCACCTCAGCGCTGTTCGTCGACGATATCGCCACCCCGGCGCTCGCACCCCTGGGCGGGGCACTCCCGGTGGGACGCGTGCAGGCGGATGCCGCAGCACTCGCCGCCCGCGAGGCGCCGGCAGACCGCCGGGCGTGGTGGCTCGACCGGATCGCGCGCTGCTACGCCGTGCTGGATTCGGTCAGCTGACCGGCGGGTCCACGAGCGCCGCGGCCAGTCGCTCGGCGCGGGCGTTGAGCAGCTCGCCGGCGCGCTCCTCGCTCAGGCCCTGCAGCGCGGCGCGCACGGAGGTGTCGTCCGCGACCTGCACGAATAGCCGCGCCACCTCGTCGGCGGGCAGCCGCAGACGGAAGCCGTAGGCGTCGACCAGCCGCGAGACGATCTGCGAGATGCGGGCGATCATGCCGTCCTGCCAGGCGAGGTACGCCTTCGCCATCTGCGGATCCCGCAGCGCCTGCGCGCGGATCTCACTGCTGAACGCGGGATCGATGCCGGGACCCACCGACAGCCCGACCAGGCGACGCAGCAGATCGGCCGGGTCGGTCGAGACGCTGTCGGCGTCGAGGCCGCGCACGCGCGTCTCAGCCTCCTCGATCTTCGCCTCGGCGACCCGAGCGATGAGGGCGAGGAACAGCTCGCCCTTGGAGGCGAAGTTCGAGTAGAAGGCGCCCCGGGTGAAGCCGGCGCGCTCGCACACCTTCTCGACGGAGGCGCCATCGAGCCCGACCTCGGCGAACACCTCCAGCGCGGCGTCCAGCAGGCGGCCGCGGGTGTTCTCTCGACTGCGCGTGAGCGGGCGCGGATCCGCCATCGCGCCACCTCCTTCACATGAATCACCCAGCCCGGCGGGGCCGGCGCGAATTACGATACACCTACGTATCCGATACAGTGCTGTATCCAAACCGAAGACCGATCGAAGGACGCCGTGTCCACTCTCCTGTTCTCCCTAGGCCGCTGGTCGTACCGTCACCCCTGGCGCGTGCTCGTCGCATGGGTGCTGCTGCTGAGCCTCGCGGGCGGCGGTGCCCTGGCCTTCATGAAGGGCACCGACAACGCCTTCTCGATCCCGGGAACCGAAGCGCAGGAAGGCATCCAGCTCCTGGAGCGCACCTTCCCCCAGGCCAGCGGCACGAGTGCCCAGATCGTCATCGTCGCCGATGACGGCGACGTCGTGACCGAGGAGCCCTATACGGGCGCCATCGCCGACACCGTCGCCGCATTCACCGACCTCGACGGCGTGCTGGCGGTCACCGACCCGTTCGACGACATGGTCTCGGGGCTCGTCTCGGACGATGAACGTGCCGCGATCGTGCGCCTGCAGTTCGACGGCCAGGCCATCGACGTCAGCGAGGAGACCACGCAGGCCCTCCGCGGCATCTCCGCAGACGTGCGCGACGAACTCCCCGCCGGGGCCCAGGTCGCCCTCGGCGGCGACCTGTTCGGCACGTCCATCCCGACGCTGTCGATCATCGAGGCGGTCGGCGTGCTCCTCGCGTTGTTCGTCCTCATCGTGACGTTCCGCTCCCTCGCCGTGGCCTGGTTCCCGCTGGTGAGCGCCCTCATCGGCGTGGGTCTGGCGATCGCCCTCATCTACGCGGCGACGGCCTTCACCCTGATCTCGTCGACGGCCCCCATGCTGGCGATCATGCTCGGGCTCGCGGTCGGCATCGACTACGCCCTCTTCATCGTCGCGCGCCATCAGGATCAGGTGCGCGCGGGGGTGGAGCCCGAGGAGTCCGCTGCCCGCGCGACGGGCACCGCCGGCTCCGCCGTGGTCTTCGCCGGCATGACGGTGCTGATCGCACTCGTCGGGCTCTCGTTCGCCGGCATCCCGTTCCTCACCGTCATGGGCATCGCCGCCGCGGCCGCCGTCGCCATCG
>NZ_JANJFJ010000122.1:0-11694 GCF_024626565.1 Microbacterium sp. zg.Y909 | reverse complement strand
TCGCGCACGTTGGTGCCGTCGGGGGTGGCGTAGTCGTCGCCGTTGATGCGCGGGGTGCGGCCCTCGATGAGCGCCTCGAACACCAGCGGGAACAGGTTGTGCGGGCTGGTGTCGTACACGGCGAGGTCGCCGGAGCCGACGACGTTGAAGTAGCGCAGCGAGGTGTGCCGCAGCGGCCGCTCGTCCTCGGCGGTCGCGACGGCCTGGTCGCGGATCAGCCACTCGCCGATCAGCTTCGACTCGCCGTAGGGCGACGCCGGGCGCTTGGGGAGGTCCTCGGTCACGAGCTCGACGTCGGGGGTGCCGTAGACGGCGGCCGACGACGAGAAGACGAGCTTGTCGACACCGGCATCCGCCATCGCCTGCAGCACCACGCGGGTGCCCTCGACGTTCTGCTCGTAAGTGTGCAGCGGGCGCTTCACCGACACCCCGGCGTACTTGAAGCCGGCCACGTGGATGACGCCCTCGACGTCGTGCTCGCGCAGGGTCTGCTCCACGAGCGCGCGGTCCAGGATGGTTCCCTGCACGAAGGGCACCCCCTCGGGCACGAACGACGCGTGGCCGCTGGAGAGGTCGTCGATCACGACGGGGCTGAGCCCCGCAGCGCCGAGCGCGCGGACGATGTGGGCACCGATGTAGCCGGCGCCGCCGGTGACAAGCCAGGACATGCTTCCATCCTGCCCGATACCGGGGCGCCGGAAAGCAGGGCTACTCGACCTCGTGGCCGAGATCCGGGCGTGCGACGAAGCGTGCGGTGGCATCCGTCATCGCCTCGAGCTCGACCACGACGATCTCGTTCGTGCCTTGCCGGGTGACGGGGCCGGGCACATAGAGCGTGCGCTGCGGACCGCGGCGCCAGTAGCGGCCCAGGAAGAACCCGTTGACCCACGCGTAGCCCTTGCCCCAGCCGGCGGTGTCGAGGAAGAGATCCGCGGATGCCGCGAGCTCGAACGTGGCGCGCAGGCCCACCGGCCCCGCGGCTCGGCCGCCGGTGACGGGCAGGCCGGGCGCGGCATCCGCCACCGCCCGACAGAGGGCCGGGACGTCGAACGTGCGCACGTGCCAGGGGCCGGGGATCGGGTCCCCGTCGAGCCGCACGTCGCCGACGAGACCCTTGGGCTCGCCGATCTTGGTGTCGTAGTTGACGCGGCCGGTCTCTTCGACGAGCAGCCGCAGCTCGCGGCCGGCGGGAAGCGGCATGGCCAGGTCGCCCACCGTGCGCTGCAGGATGCCGACGGGACGGTCATCGAGCGCCACCCAGGCGTAGTCGCGCACGTCGGCGTCGAGCACGCGGGTGCGGTCGGTGTCGACGGCGGCGGTGTACTCGGCGAGCACGAGGTCGGAGCCGAGCGCGTCGAGCGTCGGCGGAGCCTCGAACTGCCCGCGGTCGGAGGCCACGAGCGGCAGCGGGTCGCCGACCGACTGCAGCGCGACCTGCAGCACGGGCGCGTCGACGGGCTCGGGCAGCGGCTCGTCGGGCACCGGGGCGTGCTTCGCGATCACCTCGCGGAAGGCGCGGAACTTCTCGGTGATGTCACCGGACTCGCTGATCGGGGAGTCGTAGTCGTAGCTCGTGACCATCGGCAGGTAGCGGCCGGAGTCGTTCGCCCCGTTGGTGAGGGCGAAGTTCGTGCCGCCGTGCACCATGTAGATGTTCACCGATGCGCCGGCCGCCAGCAGCTCGTCGAGGTCGCGGGCGGCGTCGGCGAAGGTCGTGGTGTGGTGCTTCTCGCCCCAGTGGTCGAACCAGCCGCACCAGAATTCCATGCACATGAGCGGTCCGGTCGGCTGGTGCTCGCGCAGGGTCGCCAGGCGCTCCGAGATACGGGAACCGAACGACCCGGTCTTGTGCAGGCCCTCGTGTGCGCCGCCCTCGAGCATGTGCGCGATGGGCTGGTCGACCTGGGTGAGGGGCACCGTGATGCCGGCCGCGCGCGTGACGCGGATGAGCTCGGCCAGGTACGCCTTGTCGGCGCCGTACGCGCCGTACTCGTTCTCGATCTGCACCAGGATCACGCTGCCGCCCCGGTCGATCTGCCGGGGCGCGACGATCGCGTTGATGCGGTCGAGGAAGCTCGTCACGGCCTCGAGGTAGCGCGGGTCGGAGCTGCGCAGCTTCATGTCGGCGTCGGCGGTCAGCCACGTCGGCAGGCCGCCGTTGTGCCACTCGGCGCAGATGTAGGGCCCAGGGCGCACGATGGCGTGCATGCCCTCCTCGGCGACGAGGTCGAGGAACCGGCCGAGGTCGAGGCCGCCCGCGGCATCCCACTGGCCCTGCACCGGTTCGTGCGCGTTCCACGCGACGTAGGTCTCGATGGTGTTGAGGCCCATCAGCCGGGCTTTGCGCAGCCGGTCGCGCCAGAGGTCGGGGTGCACCCGGAAGTAGTGCAGGGCGCCCGAGATGATGCGGTGGGGCTCGCCGTCGAGCAGGAAGTCGGTCTCGCCGATCTGAAAGCGCGAAGTCATGCCCCCAAGCGTACCCGGCAAGCGTTTTCCAGCGGAGGGGATGTCGGGCGGACGCGTGGGGGCGTGCACAACGTCGCCGATCGGCTACGGCACCGTCAGCACGCCGTTCCGGCGGTGCGGCAGCGTCGCGAGGACC
Organism: Microbacterium sp. zg.Y909; assembly: GCF_024626565.1. Lineage (NCBI taxonomy): Bacteria > Bacillati > Actinomycetota > Actinomycetes > Micrococcales > Microbacteriaceae > Microbacterium > Microbacterium sp. zg.Y909. The sequence continues at coordinate 9,092 of NZ_JANJFJ010000122.1, read as the reverse complement.
TCGTCGCGCAGCACCGGGGGGAGGAGGCGCGGCGGGGCGTCCTGGAAGACGATGGGCCGCAGGAATCGGCGGATCGCCGTCGCTCCCACCGAGGTGTGCAGCGACGTCGTCGCCGGCCACGGACCGCCGTGGTGCTGCGACCACGTGACGGCGACGCCCGTGGGCCACCCGGCGAAGAGCACGCGACCGGCGCGGTCCTGCAGCAGCGCCAGGGTCTCGGCGACGTCGTCAGTGTCCTCGGCGTGGAGCGTCGCGGTCAGGCACCCCTGCACGGCGCGGAGCGCCCGGTGCAGATCCTCGTCGCCGTCGTAGCGGATGAGCAGCGTCACGGGGCCGAAGCACTCCTCGAGGAGGGTCTCCGCGCGTTCGGCGACGGCGGCGGCGTCGGTCGCGAGCACGACCGGTCGCGCCCCCTCGGCCGTCTCGGCGCCGTGGGCGACGACGATGACCGACGGGTCGGCCGTGAGGGCGTCGACCCCGGCGGGGAACGCCTCGGTGATGCGGTCGGTCAGCAGCGGTCCGCCCGCGATCCCCGTGACGGCGGCGGCGACCGCCTCTTCGAAGCCGGCATCGCGGGGCACGAAGACGACGCCGGGCTTGGTGCAGAACTGGCCGACGCCGAGCGTGAACGACGCGGCGAGGCCCCCGGCCAGCTGCGCGCCCCGTGCGGCGGCCGCCGCGGGAGTGATGACGACGGGGTTGATGCTGCCGAGCTCCCCGTAGAAGGGGATGGGATCGGGGCGCGAAGCGGCGAGGTCGAACAGTGCCCGGCCGCCCGAGAGCGAGCCGGTGAATCCTGCGGCCTGGATGACCGGATGCCGCACCAGTGCGTTGCCGGCCTCGCGCCCTTCGACGAGCGCGAGCGATCCCGCAGGGGCGCCTGCGGCCTCGAGCGCCGCGGCGGCGATCTCGGCGGTGCGGCGCGACAGTTCGGGGTGCCCGGAGTGGGCCTTGACGATCACGGGGTTGCCGGCGGCGAGGGCAGAGGCGGTGTCGCCGCCGAGCACCGAGAAGGCGAAGGGGAAGTTCGAGGCCGAGAAGACCGCCACCGGGCCGACGCCGGTGAGCATGCGGCGCAGCTGTGGCCGCGGCGGGGTGGCGGCGGCATCCGCGTCGTCGACCGTGAGCTCGAGGTACGAGCCCTCCTCGACGACCGTGGCGAAAAGCCGCAGCTGCCCGGTGGTGCGGCCGACCTCGCCGCGCAGGCGCCCGGCGCCCAGGCGCGTCTCGCGGTCGGCGATCTCGACGACCTCGTCCGATGCCGCCTCCAGCGCGTCGGCGATGGCACGCAGCCACGCCGCCCGGTCGGCGGCGGGCGCGGCGCGCCACACCGGGGCGGCCGCTGCGGCGGCGGCCGCGATGGTCTCGAGCTGCTCGGCGGTGGTGGTCATGGGAGTTCCTTTCGTGGCGGGAACGAGGATGTCACGCGAAGCGCAGGCCCAGGCCCGCGTGCGGTGTCTCGGTGAGCTGTCCGTCGGCGATGGCGACGGGTGAGGGGTCGACGAGGGCACCGAGCGCGCCGAAGCCGGCGTCTTCGACGTCTTCGACCAGCGGCGCCGGCACGCCGTCGACGGGCGGGAGGCACAGGGCGAGCTGGCCGGAGAGCTCCGGCAGCAGGTGGGGATGCAGCGCCGCGCCGTGGTCGGCGGCGACGGCGGCGATGCGCAGGAACGGGGTGATGCCGCCCACGCGCACGACGTTGGGCTGCACGATCTGCGCGGCGTCCGCGCGCAGGTAGTCCGCGAATCGGTGGGCGGTGTGCAGGTTCTCACCCACGGCGATCGGCAGTCGCGACGAGGCGCCCAGCCGCCGGGCGAGTTCGGCGTGCCCGGCGAGATCGTCGGCGCGCAGCGGCTCCTCGATCCACGCCGGCTGCACGTCGGCCAGCACATCGAGCACCCGCGTCGCGCGGTCGAGGTCCCAGCGCTGGTTGGCGTCGATCATGAGCGCGCGGCCGGGTCCGATGACCTCGCGCACGGCGCGCAGGCGCTCGAGGTCTTCGGCCGCGTCGGGCTTGCCGACCTTGACCTTGACCGCGTCGAACCCTGCCGCGACCCACCGCTCGGCCTGCGCGACGAGCTCGGGCAGCGCGTAGTGCAGGTTGACGCCGCTGCCGTACACGCGCGCCGTCTGGCGATGCCGGCCGAGGAGGTCCGAGACCGTGCCGCCGGCCGCGCGCGCCGCGGCATCCCAGACGGCCAGGTCGAGGCCGGCCAGGGCGATGGTCGTGAGTCCGCCGCCGCCCGCCTCGTGCAGGTGCTCCCATAAGCCCAGCCACGCCTCGCCGCGATCGGCCGAGCGGCCGATCGCAGCCCGTCGTGCTGCAGCAGCGCCAGCACCGCCTCGGCGCCGATCTGCGGCGTCCAGGAGAATCCCCAGCCCTCGGCGCCGTCCGAGCGCACGAGGTGGGTCGCTACGACGCCGACGCTGGTGACGTCGGCTCCCCACGGGCGCCGCAGCGGCACGCGCACCAGGCGCGCGTCGAGCGAGGCGATCGTGGTCACAGGAGGGCGCGACCGGCGTCGAGGATGTCGGCCAGCCGCGCCTCCTGCTCGGGTGTCGGGTCGACGAGAGGGGGCCGGACGCCGCCGACGGGCAGCCCCCCGAGGCGCAGCCCCGCCTTGATGAGCGACACCCCGAAGCCGGGGGTCTCGTCGCGCAGGGCCACGAGGGGCGCGTAGAAGCCGTCGACGAGGGCGAGGCGCTGGGCCTCGTCGCCGTCGACGTAGGCGCGGTAGTGGGCGCCCGCCACCTCGGGGATCATCGCGAACGCCGCCGACGAATACAGCGGCATGCCGATGCCGCGGTAGGCGCCCTGGGTGAGCTCGGCGGTGAGCAGACCGTTGAACAGCGCGACGTCGTCGCGGCCCGATTGCGCCACTGCGCGCACGATCAGCTGGGCGGTGCCGATGTCGCCGACGCCGTCCTTGAAGCCCATGACCTTCGGGTTCTCGAGCAGGCGACGCACCGACGCGGGGGTGAACTGCGCGTTGCCGCGGTGGTAGACGATGACCGGCAGGTCGGATGCCGCGGCAATCGCCTCGACGTAGGCCACGAGCCCGGCCTGCGGCCCGCCGACGAGGTAGGGCGGCAGCACCAGCAGTGCGTCGGCTCCGGCGTCGGCCGCACCGCGGGCCACCTCCAGTGCGTGCCCGAGCGGGCCTCCCGCCCCCGCGACGACCGGCACGGCGCCGGCGACGGTCGCCACGGCCGTGCGGGTCACCGTGGTGGCCTCGGCGGCGCTGAGGGCGTGGAATTCGCCCGTGCCGCAGGCGGGGAAGATGCCGCCGGGGGCGTGGGAGAGCCCGGTGGCGACGTGCGTGGCCAGCAGGTCGGTGTCCACCCGCCCCGCGGTGTCGAACGGGGTGACGGGGAAGAAGAGGATGCCGTCGAAGTTCATGCGGGCACGTCCTTTCGGGTGGTGAGGGGGTCGCAGGCGTCGGTGCGGGCGAGTTCGTCCCGCCAGCGGTGCTGCGGAGCCCAGCCCAGCAGCCGCAGCGCCTTCGCGCTGGAGAAGGCCGGCGCGGTGCCGGTGAGCTCGGCGGCGACGTCGTCGGTGCCGGGGTGGAACCGCGGGATGAGCATGGCGAGGGGCTCCCGGGCGAGGGCGTCGTCGGCGCCGACGAAGAAGGTCTCGCCGTTGGGGATGTCGGGGAGGGCGGCCAGCAGCGTGTCGGTGAAGCGGGCGACGTCGCGCGCGTCGACGTAGTTGAACAGTGCCGGCGCCGACAGCGCGGGATCGTCCAGGCGCTCGCGCACCGTGTGCCCCTGCTGTGTCGGGGCGCCGGCCCACTCCTCGGGCGTCAGCACGTAGCAGGGCCGGAACGAGGCGAACCGCACGGCGTCACCCGTCTGCCGGCGCAGCATGCCGACCGTCTGCTCGATGACGAGCTTCGACAGCGCGTACGCGTTCCACGGGCGGGGCGGGGTCTGTTCGTCCAGCGGAAACCGGTCGGGCACCCACCCCGTGGGTGCGTTGTAGCCGAGCACGTCGGGCTGGATGCCGCGACCACCTTGCCCACGCCTGCGGCCACCGCGCCGCCGAGCACCGAGACGGCGAGGGCGGCGTTGGTGCGCAGGATCACGTCTTCCGGAGCGCTGAAGGGCACGGCGATGGCGGCGAGGTGCACGACCGCGTCGCTGCGGGCGGCTTCGAGGGCGTCACGGGTGGCCTGCGCGTCGCACAGGTCGATCGACACCTGGTCGACGCCGGCGCGGGCGAGCTCGGGGGAGGTGTCGCGGTCCAGCGACAGCACGTCGTGCCCGGCCGTGGCCAAGCCCGCGGCAAGGCTGCGGCCGAGACGGCCCGCGCCGCCGGTGACGACGATGCGGCTCATCGGGTCGGCTGTCCGAGCAGGGCGATGCCGAGTTCGCCGATCCGCACCGGCAGGCCGGTCTCGAGCGAGCGGTTGCCGGCGATCCCGACGGCGATCGAGCGCAGGCCGTCTGTCCAGTCCGCGGGCCGGGACAGCGGATCGTCACCGGGGCCGACGAAGACGTCCGACAGCAGCAGCGCGTCGCCGCCGCCGTGCCCACCTGCGGCGTTCTCGATCGGCACCTCGACGGCCTCTTCCCAGTGGCGCTGCACCAGCAGGCGCTCCCCCTGGGGGCGCAGGGATGCCGAGCCTGCGGCATCCACCGCGCTCGGATCGATGACGGGGTGAAGGCCCTCGTCCACGAGCACGGCGCCGCGTTCGACGACCTCGAGCTCGGCGCGGCCGAGGGTGCCGTTGACGGCCACTCGGTAGCCCTCCCAAGGCGCGTGCGCGTTGAGGGAGTACGACAGCGTCGCGCCGCCGGAGTAGTCGACAACCAGGGCGAGGTTGTCCTCGATCGTGATGCCGGGGCCGAAGACGTCGCGGTCGCGCAGGTAGCCGTCGTGGTGCTCGGCGTCGAGGTACAGCGCCTGCAGACGCGGGTCGTCGCGCAGGTCGAGCTCGAACGGGTCGTGGTCGCCCCCGTGCGTGCCGCGGTCGGGTCGATCGCCCAGTCCGCGGCGGGCGGCGTTGTCGGCGCCGTAGAACCGCAGCCCGCCCGAGGCGTAGACGCGGCGCGGCTGCTGCCGGATCCACCAGTTGACGAGGTCGAAGTGGTGGCTGGATTTGTGCACGAGCAGGCCGCCGGAGTGCTCCTTCTCGCGGTGCCAGCGGCGGAAGTAGTCCGCGCCGTGCTTGGTGTCGAGCATCCACGAGAAGTCGATCGAGGTGACCTCGCCGATGAGGCCGTCCTGGATGACCTGGCGCAGCGCGCTGTTGCGGGGCGAGTACCGATAGTTGAAGGTCAGCACCACGGAGCGCCCGGTGCGCGCGACGGCATCCTCGATCGCGGCGGCGCTGGCGGCATCGATCGTGAGGGGCTTTTCCACCACGACGTCGGCTCCGGCGTCGAGGGAGCGCACGATGAGCTCGGCGTGCAGGTCGTCGCGGGCGCAGATGACAACCCGGTCGATGCGCTCGGCGGCGATCATCTGCTCGAGGCGGTCGGGCTCCCACGCAGTGGGGGCGGCGGCGCCCCGAGACACGGCCCGCTCGACGGCGTGGGCCGCGCGCACCGGGTTCGGCTCGCAGACGGCGACGAGGTCGGCCCGGTCGGCATAGTCGCCCGTGATCGCATCGACGTACATCTGCGAGCGGTGGCCGGCGCCCAGAAGCGCGTAGCGGGTCTTCGTCATCGGTCGCCCTCGTGTGTGCTGGTCAGGAAACGTTTTCTCAGCGTAGCACGGAGGATTGGCGGGGTGCCGGAAAAGCCCCGGGATCTCCCGGCGGAGGGCTCAGGCGGGGACGCGGCCGGTGCTCGCGCGCACGATGAGGCGCGGGATGAGCGAGACCGCCGCCTCGGCGTCGCCGCCGGTGAGGAGCGCATGCATCGCCTGCCAGGCGCGGGCGCCGAGGTCCGACGCCGGCACGGCCGCCGTCGTCAGCGGCGGAGTCGTGTACTGCGCGAAGGGGATGTCGTCGAAGCCGGCGACGGAGAGGTCCTCGGGTACCCGCACACCTCGGTCGGCGAGGGCCGACAGCAGGCCCATCGCGACGAGGTCGTTGAAAGCGAGCACGCCCGTCGCACCGCTGCGGCGAACGGCCGCTGCGGCGGCCGCGCCGCTGTCGAAGTCGACGCCGCACGCCACCTCGGTGATCTCGAGGTCGGTGTGGGCCGCGCGGGCATCGGCCAGAGCGGCGAGCCGTGCGGCGTTGGAGGCGCTGCGCGCGAGGCCGGCCAGATAGACCAGCCGGCGATGGCCGAGCCCGTACAGGTGGTCGATGAGGTCGGCGAAGGCGGTGCGGTAGTCGGCGGCCACCACGGGGGCACCGGCCTGCGGCGGCCGGTTGACCACCACGGCGGGGGAGAGAGCGGGAAGGAGGGCGCCCAGCTCGTCATCGGGCATGCGCGGGGCGCACAGCACCACGCCGTCGGTGCGCCGTCGCGTCTCGGCGGCGAGCACCCGCTCCTCATCGACCTGCTCGGCGGAGTCGGCGATGAGCACGTGATAGCCGTCGCCCGCGGCCGCCCGGCCGAGGCCCCGCAGGATCTCCTGGAAGGTCGGGTTGGCGAGGTCGGGCACGACCACGGCGATGGTCTGGGTGCGCCCGAGCACCAGGCTCCTGGCGAGCGGGCTGGCGGTGTAGCCGAGTTCGACAGCGGCGGCGCGCACGCGCTCGGCCAGTCCGGCATCGACCGTGGCATTGCCGTTCATGACGCGCGACACCGTCGACAGGGACACCCCGGCTCGGCGCGCCACGTCGGTGATGGTGGCCTTGCTCGTCGTCCTGCGCATGACGCGCTCCGTTCCGATCTGGTGTCCCGAGACCATACTATGGCGAGAAATCGTTTTCCCTAGAACGGAGGCGTGCATGCCTTCCCTCGCCGATCGAAGAGTCAAGCAGCAGCGCCTCGCCCGGGTGCGCTCCGAGGCCGGCGCCGACGCGCTTGTCCTCACCTCGCACGAGGCGGTGTCCTGGTACCTCGACGGCGTGCGCACCCACGTCTCGCTGGCGGGCCCCCCGGTGCTGGCGGTGCGGGTCGGCGCAGACGGCGACCACCTCTTCGTCGCGGCGAACGAGGCCGAGCGTCTGGCCGAAGAGGAGCTGCTCCCGAGCGACGCGGCGCGCATCGTGCGCGTGCCGTGGCAGACGCCTCCCGCAGATGCGGCTGCGGCCGCCGGTCCTGCCGCGGCCGAGGCCGCACTCGCCCAGTCGCTGCGCGCCGCGCGGGCGACCCTGCTGCCGGGGGAGCGCGACCGGTATCGGCTGCTCGGTCGCCAGACCGCAGAGGCGATGACGGATGCCGCGGCCACGCTCACCCCTGAGAGCAGCGAGCGCGGTGCGGCGTCGGTGCTGGCTGCGGCGCTCGCCGGACGAGGCATCGACCCGCTGGTGATCCTCGTGGCGGGCCGCTCGCGTCACGCGCACCGTCACCCCTTGCCGACTGACGCGCCCCTGGGCGACCGTGCGATGCTCGTCGTCTGCGGTCGGCGGCACGGCCTCATCGCGAACGTCACGCGGTGGGTCGGGGCGGCCGGGCCGGATGACGAGCGGATCCTCGCCGTGGAGAAGGACTTCTTCGCGGCCACGCGGCCCGGCGCCGTTCTGGCCCACGCGTTCGCCCGGGGCTGCGCGGCCTACGGTGCGCACGGGTTCGACGCCGAGGAGTGGACCCGCCACCACCAGGGCGGGCCGACCGGCTACGCCGGCCGCGACCCGCGGGCAACGGCCCAGACTCTGGACCTGATCGCCGTGGACCAGGCGTTCGCGTGGAATCCGAGTGCACCGGGGGCGAAGGTCGAGGACACGGTGCTGGTCACCGACAGCGGCGTCGAGGTGCTCACCGTCGACCCGCGATGGCCGAGCGTGACGCATGCGGGAAGGCAGCGTCCCGCGGCGCTGCCCTTCGCCTGAACCAGATCAGCTGACCAGCTGCGACCCGCGGGCAGGCGCGTCGCCGTCCCGGCGCTCGATCGCGCGCAGCGAGCGGGCGACGAACGCGGCGATGCGCCGTGCCCCCTCCAGGCGGAAGTGCGTGTCGTCCGCGAGCCCCTCGGGCCAAGCGACGGCCTCGCCCGGGGCGTAGTGCGACAGCAGGCGGGTGGATGCCGCAGGCCCGAGATCCTCGTAGAGCCACGTCGTGAAGACGGTGAGGTCGATGAGCGCCGCCTCGAGGTCGGCGGCGAGATCGCGTACGGCGTTGGGGTAGTCGCCGTGGGTCGGGGTGACCCGCTCCCCGTCGAACCAGCGGCGCTCGCACGGCGTGCACAGCACCGTGACGGCGTCGCGCGCCCGCACATCGTCGACGAATCCGCGCAGCCTGTCGGCGTAGCCGCCGCGGGCGGCGAGCTGCGGGTCCTTCTGATCGTTGTGACCGAACTGGATGACGACCGTGTCACCCGCGACGACCTCGGACAGGAGCGTCGCCCATGAGCCGGACGCGACGAAGGACGCCGTGGTGGCACCGCCGAAGGCGAGATTGCGCACCGGCTGCCCGAGCGCCTCACCCAGCGCCTCGCCCCAGCCCGCCATCGGCTCTTCCCCGCGCTTCATGGGGGCGACGGTCGAGTCGCCGGCGAGGTGATAGGTCATGGTGTCTCCCGAGAGAATCCGTCGAGGGCGTGCCACGGGCGAGGTGCCCTCACTACGATGGACATCGTGCCACGGAAACCGCTTTCCAGCTCGTTGGACCTGATCGACGGCGCTCATCCGGCCCGATCGGTCCTGCGGCTGCTCGCGCGCCGACCCGGGCGCATGGCGCTGGCGGTGAGCGCGTTCGCCGTCAAAGAGATCCCGATGTGGTTTCTCCCGGTCATCACCGCCGCCATCATCGACATCGTCGCGGGCGGGGGCGAGGTCACCGCGGTGCTCTGGTGGTTCGCGCTGGCGGTGGTGCTGCTGCTGCAGAACTACCCGAACCACATCCTCTACACGCGCAGTTTCATGACGGTCGTCCGCGACACCGGCGCGGACCTGCGCAACGCCCTCGCGGCGCGCCTGCAGAGCCTGTCGATCGGCTACCACACGCGCATGAGCGCCGCGATCGTGCAGACCAAGGTGGTGCGCGACGTCGAGAACGTCGAGCTGATGCTGCAGCAGGTGACCCATCCGCTG
>NZ_JANJFJ010000121.1:0-11713 GCF_024626565.1 Microbacterium sp. zg.Y909 | reverse complement strand
CCCTTGCCGGTGATGTTGGCGGGCGTGATGCCCACCAGCGACTCACCCGGCGTGATGATGCCGGGGCAGTTCGGGCCGATGATGCGCGTGGCGTTGCCCTTGCTCTCGGCGTACGCCCACGCCTCGGCGGTGTCGCCCACGGGCACGCCCTCGGTGATCACCACGAGCAGGCCGATGCCGGCGTCGATGGCCTCGATCATGGCGTCCTTGGTGAACGCCGGCGGCACGAAGGCGATCGAGACGTCGGCGCCCGTCTTCTCCATTGCCTCGGCGACGGAGGCGAAGACGGGCAGCTCGACGGCGTTGCCGTCCTTGTCGGTGTGCGAGACGGTCGTGCCGGCCTTGCGGGCGTTGACGCCGCCGACGATGTCCGTACCGGCCTTGAGCATCAGCGCGGTGTGCTTGGTGCCCTCTCCGCCGGTGATGCCCTGGACGATGACCTTGGAGTCTTTGTTGAGATAGATCGACATTGCGTAGTCCTTCTTCGTCCGGGGGTCAGGCGTTCGCGAGCTCGGCGGCCTTGTCGGCGCCCTCGTCCATGCTGGCGGCCAGGGTGACGAGGGGGTTCTTCGCGGCCGCGAGGATCGCGCGCCCCTCCTCGACCTGGTTGCCGTCCAGACGCACCACGAGGGGCTTGGTGGCGGTGTCGCCCAGGATCTCCAGGGCCTTGACGATGCCCTCGGCCACCGCGACGCACGACGTGATGCCGCCGAAGACGTTGACGAAGACGCTCTTGACCTGCTCGTCGCCGAGGATGACGTCCAGGCCCGCGGCCATGACCGTCGCCGAGGCGCCGCCGCCGATGTCGAGGAAGTTCGCCGGCTTCACGCCGCCGTGCTTCTCGCCGGCGTAGGCGACGACGTCGAGGGTCGACATGACCAGGCCCGCACCGTTGCCGATGATGCCGACCTGACCGTCGAGCTTGACGTAGTTCAGGCCGGCCGCCTTGGCCTTGGCCTCCAGCGGGTCGGCGGCATCCTTGTCCTCGAGCAGCTCGTGCTCGGGGTGACGCACCTCGGTGGCGTTGTCGTCGAGGGTGACCTTGCCGTCGAGGGCGATGATGTCGCCGGCGCCGGTGAGCACGAGCGGGTTGACCTCGACGAGGGTCGCGCCCTCGCCCTTGTAGACGTCGTAGAGCTTGACGAAGACGTCGGCGACCTTCTCTACGAGGTTCTCGGGGAAGTTCGCCTCGCGGGCGATCTCGAGCGCCTTGTCCTTGTCGATGCCGGTGAGGGGGTTGACCTCAACGCGGGCCAGCGCCTCGGGCTTCTCGACCGCGAGCTGCTCGATCTCCATGCCACCCTCGACCGAGCAGAGGCTCAGGTAGGAGCGGTTGGAGCGGTCCAGCAGCACCGAGAAGTAGAACTCCTCGGCGATGTCGGCACCGGCGGCGACCATGACGCGCTTGACGACGTGGCCCTTGATGTCGAGGCCGAGGATGGCCTTGGCCGCCTCATAGGCGTCGTCGGGGGTCTTGGCGACCTTGACGCCGCCGGCCTTGCCGCGGCCTCCGGTCTTGACCTGCGCCTTGACGACGACGAGCCCGCCGATCTTCTCGGCTGCCGCCTTCGCCTCCTCGGGGGTGTCCGCGATGATGCCGGCGAGCACCGGCACCTCGTACTTCTCGAATAGGTCTCGTGCCTGGTACTCGTACAGATCCACGTGCAATCCTTCGCTGGGCGACGGTGGGTTTTGGTGCCGAAACAATCTCGATGTCGAGATATCAGCCGACTCCTCAGCCTACTACCCGCGCATGAGGGGTCCTGCGCCGGGCGCCCGGGTGTCGGTGTCGGTGTGGTGTCGCCGCCTCAGTCGTCCGACCGCTGCACCAGACAGGGCAGATCTCGGCGCGCGGGTCCCTCGAGTCGTGTGCCGTCGGGCGCGAAGCGCGACGCGTGCAGCGGGCAGTCCCACGAGCGCTCCGCGTCATTCCAATCCAGCACTCCGCCGAGGTGGCTGCACACCGCGCTCACCGCCCGTGTCACGCCCCCGACGGTCGAGATGCCCACCGGGCGTCCGTGCCGCTCCGCGACGACACCCTCCCCCTCCGCGGGGCGGGGCACCGGCACCGCGGTGCGCTCGGCGCCGACCCAGCCGCGCGCGGCGGCGCCGGCGACCTTCGCGTTCTCCACGATCCCGCGTCCGAGGTCGCCGGGCATCGTCAGCCGGGTGCCGATCTGCCGCATCCACTGCGGCAGCTCCTCCCTGGCCTGTCCGCGGATCTCGGCCGCCAGGCGCAGCGCTGCCCACGGGGCGTTGGTGAGCCCCCACTTCGCGTAGCCGGTGGCGAAGCGCACTCGACCGAGGCCGCGGGGCAGCACGCCGACGAAGGGGATGAGGTTGTGCGAGGTGTAATCCTGCGCCGACCACCGATGAGTGGGCTCGGCGCCGGGAAAGTGCTGCTGCGTCCACGTGACGAGATCTTCGACCAGGCGGCGCTCCGACTCGGCGCGTCCGACCGGGTGGCCGTTGCCGCCGACGATGAGCCGTGAGCCGTGCTCGGCCACGGGACGCAGCGACCGCGTGGGGCCGTCGACGGAGAGGTAGAGGCCCTCGGGCACCGGGTCGGGAGTGTCGAACGCGACGCAGTACGACCGGCTGCCGCTGACCTTCGCGAACGTGAGCCCCCGGTCGATGATCGGTATGCCGGTGGCCAGCACCACCTGGCCCGCGGTCATCTCCCCCAGGGTCGTGCGCACCTCGGGCCGCGGGATCACCGACATGCCCATCACACGCACCCCCGTGTGCAGGGTGCCGCCGGCGGCGACGAACGCCGCGGCGAGCGCCCGGGTGAGGTCGTCGGGGTCAAGCGCCGTCTGGTCGTCGAGCGCGACGGCACGGGCGACGGGGAAGGGCAGACCCGCGAGCTCGTCGGCGGCGGCGATGCGGGTGGAAAGGCCCGCTTCGCGGGCGGCGTCGTGCTCGGCGTCGACGGTGTCCGTGCCGTCGGCGGACTGCGCATAGGAGTAGGCCGTGTGGGTCGTGCGGTCCACACCGGCGGCATCGGCGAAGGCCAGGATCCACTCCTGCCCGGCACGGTTCGCCTCCACGTAGGCGTGCACCAGGGATGCCGGGTGGTGGGCGCGGATCGTGGACAGTGTGCTCCCCTGCAGCAGCGACACCTTTCCGGTGTTCGACCCGCTCGCCCCGGCGGCGATGTCTCCGGCGTCGAGCACGGCGACGTCGAAGCCGTCGCGCGCCAGCATCACGCCCGTGCTGAGCCCGGTCAGCCCCGCGCCCACGATCACCACATCGCGGTGGGCGCCGCGCTCGAACGGCTGCGTCGGGACGGGACGGGGGTCCTGCTTCCAGAGAGCGCTCATCGTCCCACTCAACCCCCGACGTAGCATCCCCCCAAACGGCTTGACAGGGCCGGGCAGTAGGCTCCGTTGACATGAGCGACACCGACGCCGTGACCACCGCGCGCACCGCGGTCGTTGCCGCCGCGCTCGATCTCTTCGCCGCGCAGGGGTTCGAGGCGACCTCGGTCGAGCAGATCGCGCAGGCGGCCGGGGTGTCCCGCTCGACCTTCTTCCGTCAGTTCGGCGGCAAGGACGACGTCGTGTTCACCGACCACGAGGTGCTCCTCGAGCGACTGCGCGCCTACCTCGCCGACGACCACCCCGACCCATGGCAGGCGGTGTGCGAGGCGTCGGTGACGGTGTACCGCCACTTCGCCGCCGACCCCGACCTCGCCCGGCGCCGCTACGCCGTCGTGCGTCAGGTACCGGCCCTGCGCGACCGGGAGATCGTGACGGTGTTCCGCTACGAGCGCCTGTTCGACGAGTACCTGCGCCGGGCGATCCCCGACCTCGACCCGCTGGACGCGGTGGGTTTCGCCGCGCTGGTGACGGCCGTTCACAACCACGTGCTGCGCCGGCTGCTGCGGGGACCGAAGCGGGAGCCGGTGTCGGTGCTGCGCACGGCACTCGACGGCGCCCTGCAGCGCTTCGGTGTCGCCCCGACCAGCCCGCCGGCCGAGGACGACGTCGTGGTCGCCGTCTTCCCGCAGCGCATGCCGGCCGCCGAGGTCGCCCGCCGCGTGCAGGCCTCGCTCTCGCGCTGAGCGCGCTCAGAGCGCCACGAGCACCTGCGCCAGCAGGATCTTCACCACCATCGCCGCCGGGTACACCAGGGTGTAGGCCAGCGCGACGCGCGTGTCGTAGTCGGTGCGCAGGTTGGCGAAGGCGAGCAGGGCGGGGTTGGTGAGCGTTCCCGCCATGACGCCCGACAGCCGGGTGCCACCGGTGTGCATCGCGTGCCGCGCCACGAGGTAGGTGCCCGCCACCACGATCGTGGTGATGATGAACCCGAGCAGCAGCAGCCGCAGGATCTCGCCCGAGGTGATCGCCGAGATGATGAGCGAGCCCGCCTTGGTGCCGGCGTAGGCGAGGAAGATCACCAGCCCCACCTCTGACAGCACGTTCGCCGCCGTCGACGGCAGCGTCGTCACGATCGGGCCGATCCGCCGCACCCGCCCGAAGACGAGGCCGACGATGAGCGCCCCTGCCGCCGGCCCGAGCGCGAACACACCGCCGCCCGGGAGCGGCACCTGGATGAAGCCGAGCGCGAGGCCGAGCGCGATCCCCACCCCGAGAGCGGCGGGATTGATGTCGCTGATGCCGCGCTCGGAGTCGCCGATGAGCTCCGTCAGCGCCGGCATGGCGTCGCGCGGGCCGACGACCTGCAGCCGGTCGCCCTGCTGCAGCACGAGCGAGGCGTCGCCGATGATGTCGGCGTCGCCGCGGCGCACCCGGGGGACGGTCGCCCCGAACCGCTCCTGCAGGCCCAGGCTCGCGAGTGTGCGGCCCGCCAGCTGCGGGTTCGACAGGATCAGGCGCCGGTACTCCAGGCGTGAGCGGTCGTGCACGATGTCCAGCGACGATGTGTGGCCGAGCTCGGCGGCCACCGCCTCGACGGCATCCTGCGGTCCGACGACGTTGACGACGCCGCCGGGCGGCATCTCGGTGTCGGGTCCGACGGTCTCCATGTCGGCGCCGCCCTTGGCGCGCAGGCGCGAGAACGTGATGCGCCCGCCGTATCTGGCGCGCAGCGCGCGCGCCGTCGGTCGGTCGGTCGTGTCGATGCGCACCGCCTTGTCGACCAGCGGCACGCTGCCCCCGGTCTCGCCGGCGCGGTGGCGCAGCGCCAGACCGACCGCGAGCATGGGCCCGACCACGCCGAACACGTAGGCGCTGGCGTAGCCCACCGTCGCCTCGGGGCTGCCGCCGGTGGCGGCGAGCGCGGGGGTGTTGGTGACGGCACCGGCGAAGGTGCCGGCGATCGTGAGGGTCGAGACGCCCATGGCGCGACCGACCAGGAACGCCGCTGCGGCCGCCAGGATGAGGAACCCCGTGACGACCAGCAGCAGCGGGTACGCGGTGCGCAGCGCATGCCCGAAGCTCGGCCCGGCGATCAGCCCGACGCAGAACGCGAAGAGCACCAGTCCGGTGTCGCCGATGAGGGCGGGCAGCTCGATGGTGACGCCCATGGAGACGCCCCAGGCGGTCAGGCCCATCGCGCCGAAGAGCACTCCGATCGCCCCGAGCGACACCCCGGCGATGCGGATGCGGCCGAGAGCGGAGCCCAGTCCCACCAGCAGGAACACGGTGAGCACGGGGTGCGCGGCAAGGAACTCGAAGACCGGGCGCATGCACCCGAGTATGCCCCGACGAACCGCCCGTGGCGAGGCGCGGGCCTGCCCGACAGGATGGGGACATGTACGACATCCCCGCCCCGATGCTGGCCAAGGCCGTCCCCGCCGTACCCGACGGGCCGAACTACAGCTTCGAGCCCAAGTGGGACGGGTTCCGGGCGCTCGTGGCCTTCGACGGCACCGACGTCGAGATCGGCTCGCGGGGCGCCAAGCCGCTGACCCGGTACTTCCCCGAGCTCGTCGAGGCCTTCGCCCGGCTGCTCCCCGAACCGTGCCTCGTCGACGGCGAGATCGTGGTCGCCGTGGGCGAACCCGGCGCGGAGAAGCTGGACTGGCCGGCGCTGTCGCAGCGGATCCACCCCGCGGCATCCCGCGTCGCCCTGCTGTCGGCCGAGACCCCGGCGATGTTCATCGCGTTCGACCTGCTGGCGCGCGGCGATCGCGACCTGCAGGCAGAGCCCTTCGCGACGCGGCGGGCGGAACTGGTGAATCTGCTTCACGGCGTGCCCGACCCGGTGCACGTCACCCGCACCACCGAGGACGCCGCGCAGGCGCGCCGCTGGCTGGCGGAGTTCGAGGGCGCGGGCTTGGACGGCGTCGTCGCCAAGGCGCTCGATGCGCCCTACACCCCCGGCAAGCGCACGATGCTGAAGATCAAGCACGCGCGCACCGCCGACGTCGTCGCGCTGGGCTACCGCATCCACAAGAGCGGGCAGGGCGTCGGGTCGCTCCTGGTGGGCCTGTACGACTCCGCCGGACGGCTGCGCAACGTGGGCGGGGTGGCGGCGTTCAGCAACGCCTGCCGCTTGGAGCTCGTCGAGGAGCTGGCGCCCCTTGTCGAGACGGATGCCAGTGGCGCCGCTGTCACCGGCGAGACCGACCGCTCACGCTTCTCGTCGGCGAAGGACACCTCGTTCGTGCGGCTGCGCCCCGAACGGGTGCTGGAGGTGCGCTACGACCAGCTCGAGGGCGACCGGTTCCGCCACACCGTGCAGTTCGAGCGCTGGCGGCCCGACCGCGACGCGCGCTCGTGCACGTTCGAGCAGCTGGAGGCCGTGGCGGCGTACGACCTGGCCGACGTGCTGCAGTGACCCGCTGATCCCGCCTCGTCAACCCACCTCGTCCTGGTCCTGCGGGCGGTACGGTCGACGCATGGGACTGTTCACGCGCTCACCCCGCTCCATCAGCATCGACGCGCCGCTGCGGGTGGACGCCCAGTCGCCCGTGCAGCTCGGCGCCGACCGCGCTCCGTGGAGCCTCTGGGCCGACGGCATGGGCAAGCTCGCGATGCGGGCGCTGCAGCTGATCCTCATCGTGGCGGTGGCCGCGGCGGTCATCCTCGGCATCCAGCAGATCACCGTCGTCACGATCCCGCTCGTGCTGGCCCTCATCCTCGCCTCGGCGTTCGCGCCGGTGATGAGCTGGATGCGCCGCCACGGCGTGCCGGCCCTGGTTGCCACCCTCGCGACGCTGCTGGCCATCTTCGCGCTGCTCGGCGGGGTCGGATGGCTCATCGTCTGGGCCGTTCGGGACCAGTGGAGCGAGCTCTACGGCCAGGCAGAAGAGGGATTCCAGACCGTCGTGGCGTGGGCGCGGGACCTGCCCTTCGCCATCGACCAGGCCCAGATCGACGAGTGGATCGGCGCGGTCACCGACTTCGTCACCAGCGCCCAGTTCGGCTCGGGCGCCCTCGCCGGCGTCGGCGCGGTCGCGAACTTCATCACGGGGCTCGTGCTGCTGGTCGTCATCCTGTTCTTCTTCCTCAAGGACGGCCCGCGCATGTGGGCGTTCCTGCTGCGGCCCTTCCGCGGCGAGAACTACGAGCGCGCGGTGCGCATCGGCGACAAGACGGTGCAGACCCTGGGCTCCTACATCCGCGGCACCGCGACGGTGGCCGCCGTCGACGCCCTCGGCATCCTCATCGGTCTGCTGATCCTGCAGGTGCCGCTGGCGATCCCGCTGGCCGTGCTGGTGTTCCTCCTCGCCTTCATCCCGATCGTCGGCGCGACCGTCGCCGGCATCCTCGCCGCCCTCGTGGCGCTCGTCGCCAACGGCTGGGTCGTGGCGCTCATCGTCGTCGGCGTCGTGGTGCTCGTGAACCAGCTGGAGGGCAACTTCCTGCAGCCGGTCCTCATGGGACGGTCGATGAAGCTCCACGCCTTCGTCGTGCTGATCGCGTTGACCGTCGGCACGGTGCTGGGCGGCATCCTCGGGGCCGTACTCGCGGTGCCGATCACGGCCGTCGTGTGGGGCGCGATTCAGGTGTGGGACGGCGACAACAAGCCTGCCCGATGGGCGCGCCCGAAGCCGAACGAGGCCGAAGCAGGCTCCCCCGAGCGCTGGGCCCGCTCGCGTCGCAAGCGCAAGGCGGTCGCCGAGGCTGCCAAGCACCCGGTCACCCAGCCGGTGTCGTAGGGCTCAGCCCTCTTCAGGCTGCCGCGCACGGCTGGGCTGCACCCGCGGGGGCTCTCCCGGCATCTTGGGGAAGTCCGGCGGGAACGGGAGCTCACCGAGCCCGTCGGCGACGTCGCGCTCCCACCACTGCAGCAGTGTGTCGATGCGCCCGGGCGCAGCCTGCAGATCCGCCCACGGGTCGCCGACGTCCGCGAGTCGCTGGGGCACCGTGCGCACGGTGAAGGCGGCGGGGTCGACCCCCGCGGCGAGCTCCTCCCACGTCACCGGCGTCGCCACCGGCGCACCGGGGAGCGCCCGCGGACTGTAGGCGCCCGCCATCGTGCGATCGCGGTTGGCCTGGTTGAAGTCGAGGAAGATGCGCTGTCCGCGCTCCTCCTTCCACCAGTTCGTCGTGACCTTCTGCGGCATCCGGCGCTCGAGCTCGCGGCTGGCGGCGATGACGGCGTGGCGCACGTCGAGGAACTCGTGGGTCGGTTCGATCGGACAGAACACGTGGATACCGCGGTTGCCGCTGGTCTTGAGGAACGCGGTCAGCCCCGCCTCGGCGAGCACGTCGCGCAGGGCGGGCGCCACCGCGGCGGCGTCGGCGAAGTCGGTGCCCGGCTGCGGGTCGAGATCGATGCGCAGCTCGATGGGGTTGTCGGTGTCGGCCGCGAGCGATGCCCACGGGTGGAAGACCACGGTGTTCATCTGCACGGCCCAGACGGCGGCGGCGATCTCGCGGAGGACCACCTGCGGATGCCGACGCCCGCTGTTGTAGGTGACCATGACCTCGTCGACGTACTCCGGCGCGCCCTTGGGCGGATTCTTCGAGTAGAACCGTTCCCCGTCGATGCCGGCGGGGAAGCGCTCCAGCGACACCGGCCGGTCGCCGTTGGCGGTGAGGAACGGCTCGGCGACCGCGATCACGTACTCGGCGAGCTCGTGCTTGGTGATGCCGAGATCGGGCCACAGCACCCGGTTGGGGCTCGAGAGGCCGACCTCCCGGTCGCCGTCGGGACCGGGGACGGTGAGGGTGATGCGCTCCGATGCCATGCCCCGACCCTAGGGGTGCGGCCCCACACCCCGCACCGCCCGGTGCGGGGTGTCGCAGGGCGGCTCAGGCGGTGAGCGCGAGGACCGGGGCGAGGGCCGCCCGGTCGAGCATGATCCAGGGGCCGGCGGGGTCGACGACGACGCCGGTGAGGCCGGCGTCGGCGACGAGCGCCTTGGACAGCTGCTGCGGGGTGAGGGGCACCGCGCGGTCGTTGCGGCCGAGCACCGCGACCTCGAGCGGGTGCGAGAACACCTCGAGGTGACGGGAGCCGTTCGCGCCGCGCACCTCCGAGACGCCCATGCGCTTCTCCTCGCCGGGCACGGCGCCTGCGGCGACCCACACACGTGTGGTCGCGAGGGCTGCGCCGACGGCGGCCGGCGTCTCATCGGTGCGCTCACCGGCGAGCAGGTTCTTCAGCGTGAACTCGGGGTCCGCGTCTTGGAGGGTCTTCTCCACGAGTGCCTTGGGCAGGACGGCCCGACGACCCGGGGTCGCGTGGTCGAGAATGAACCCGGCGTACGGGCCGTCGACGACGTTGCGGAGGATCGCGCCGACGGGCTGACCCATTGCGGAGGTCTCCTTGTCGCCGTCGGCCGCGACGCTGGCCTGCAGGGCGTCGCCGCCGGTGAACGCCAACAGGTAGCGGTCGTCGCCGACAGCCGAGACCGCCATGGTGAGCTGCTTGCCCTCGGCCAGCTGCGCCCGGGCGTCGCCGCGCACGCGGACGAACAGGTGGCCCTGCAGCAGCTGGCGCATGAGCATCATGATGTCGAGGGGTTCGGGCTGCTCCGGCAGCGCCGTGAGCGCGGCACGCACGAGCACGTTGTCCGGCAGTCCCGGCACGCTCTCGGTGCGCGCCGGCGCCTCGGCCGGTCCGCGCTGCACGCGCTGAGCACCCTCGGGCACGGGCACCGACGCCGGCCGGGCCGCCGGGGCGGGCTTGCCGAAGGTCGACATCGAGATGTTCACCTGGGGAACCGACTCGGCGTCGACGCCCGGCGCTTCCGGCTCGGGGGCGACGTCAGCCGTTTCGACCTCGTCGGGTGCAGTGGTCTTCTTGTCGCGCCGGGAGAACAGAGCCATCTGTCGAGCGTAGCCGGTGGGTGGGAAGACGCTCAGAGCTTGACGATCGGCGCGACCTTGATCAGCAGCTTCTTGGCGCCGGCGGTGTCGAAGCGCACGTGCGCGATGCGCTTGGCACCTTCGCCGGTGACGGTGTCGACCCGGCCCTCGCCGAAGTCGTCGTGGCGGATGCGGTCGCCCGCGGCGAGCTCGAGATCGCCGTTGTCGCGCACCTTCGCCGTCACGCGGTTCGGGAACCGGCTGGGGTCGGTGACGCGGGCGGAGCGCCCGAGCGGCACTAGGTCGTCGCCGTAGCGCGATCCCCCGCCGAAGCCCCCGGACGAGCCGGAGCCGCCGCCGGGGCGCCGCGCGTTCAGCGCGCGCGACTGCGTGCCGCCGCGCGAGTTGACGTCGCCGGGCGACTGCCGCCAGTGCACGAGGTCGGCGGGGATCTCCTGCAGGAACCGGCTGGGCATGGCCGCCGAGACCTCGCCGAACTGCGCGCGGGTCATCGCCAGCGACAGGTAGAGGCGCTTGCGTGCGCGGGTGATGCCGACGTAGAAGAGGCGCCGCTCCTCCTGCGGTCCGCCCGGCTCCCCCGCCGAGATGCGGTGCGGGATGAGGTCCTCCTCGACGCCGGTGAGGAACACCGTGTCGAACTCCAGGCCCTTGGCGGTGTGCAGAGTCATCAGCGACACCGAGCCGGATCCGTCGTCGAGGTCATCGGCATCCGAGACGAGGGCGACGTCGGTGAGGAAGTCCAGGATCGTGCCCTCGGGATTGTTGCGGGCGAATTCGCGCGCGACCGCGACGAACTCGTCGAGGTTCTCCACCCGCGCCTCGTCCTGCGGGTCCTTGCTCCGCCGCAGGGCGTCGAGGTAGCCGCTCTTGTTCAGCAGCAGCGTCAGCCCCTGGGCGATCGCCGACGGCGGCGGCAGCTCCCCGGAAGGGGGCAGCATGAGGTCGGATGCCTCGGCCAGCACGGCATCCAGCTGCGAGATCGCTGTCTGCAGCTTCGGCCCGACGCCCAGTGCGGAGGCGTTGGCGAGCGCGTCGCGGAAGGTGATCTGCTCTTCGGTGGCGTAGCGGGCGATGGCCGTCTCGGTGACATCGCCGATGCCGCGACGCGGACGGTTGAGGATGCGGCGCACCGCCATCTCGTCGGCGGGGTTCGCCACGGCGGTCAGATAAGCCAGCGCGTCCTTGATCTCGGCCCGTTCGTAGAACTTGGTGCCGCCCATGATCTTGTACGGCACCGCCGAGCGGATGAAGATCTCCTCCAGCGCACGGGACTGCGAGTTGGTGCGGTAGAACACCGCCATCTCGGAGTACCCGACCCCGGCCTTGCGCAGCCGGTCGATCTCGTCGGCGACGAACTGCGCCTCGTCGTGCTGCGAGTAGCCGGTGAAGCCGACGATCTTCTCTCCCGCCCCGACGTCGGTCCACAGCTTCTTGTCCTTGCGGTCGAAGTTGTTGCCGATGACGGCGTTCGCCGCCGACAGGATGTTCTGCGTCGAACGGTAGTTCTGCTCCAGCAGCACCAC
>NZ_JANJFJ010000120.1:0-11781 GCF_024626565.1 Microbacterium sp. zg.Y909 | reverse complement strand
CCGCCACAGCCGCGACCTCGAGACCGTCGAAGATCGTGCCGCCGCCGTCGTTGCCGACGATCACCTGAATGCGCGGCTCGTGCTCGTGCGGGGGCAGCAGCAGCGCGCCCACATCGTGGAGGAAGGCGAGGTCACCCAGCAGCAGTCTCGTGACGCCGGGAGCGCCGCCGGCCTGCGAGGCCAGCGCGATGCCCGTCGCCGTGGCGACCGTGCCGTCGATGCCGGCGAGTCCCCGGTTGGCGTGGACGGTCACCTTCTTGCCCGGCAGCACGGCATCGGCCACGCGCACCAGGCGAGACGACCCGAACATCAGCCGATCGTGCGGCCACGTCGCCCGCCACACGGCGTCGACGAGGGCCTCCCGGTCCAGCGGCGCGCGAATGGCCTGCAGCTCGGCGGCGATCGCGCCGAGGCGCTGCGCCGGTTCCGCCGACGCCAGCCCGTCCGCGTCGGGCGCGGCGGGAGCGAGATCGACCGCTGCCGCTCGAGAGGCCAGCATCCACTCCCCCAGCCATTCGCGGTCCGCGTCGCCGGGAGCGACGTCGACGCCGCCGACCGCCGTCGTCGCGCCGTTGAGGTTCAGCGGCTCCCCCGGCCCGCGGACCGCGATGACCTCGACGTCGGACCGCGACAGGAGGGCGACGACCTCGCGGCTGAGCGTGGGGTGGCCGAAGACCACGGCGCGCTGCACGCGTCCACCGAGCGCCGGCTCGCGCAGCAGCGCGCGGTACCCGTGGACGAGGTTGCGACCGAACCGGGCGCCGCTGACGATCTCGGCGATGAGCGGCCACGACCCGCGGTGGGCGAGGTCCTCTGCTGCCACACCGGCATCCGCTCCGGCCACGACTACCGTGCGTGGTCCCTGGTGAAGTGTCACCGGCTCTTCGTCTCCGCCAGCGGGGAGGTCGGACAGACCGATGCCGCCACCACCCTGGTAGAGCGCGCCCGACACCTCGCCGTCATCCTCGGCGTGACGCTCGTCGGCTGCGTCGCCCCCATCCGCAGCAGCGCCGTCGCCCGCGTCCCCGGCCGGTGCAGCATCGCCCAGCAGCCAGGTGGGCAGCACGCCCCCCAGCGGCTCGCGGCAGGGCACGTTCAGGTGTACCGGACCGCTCGGAAGGCTCCCCCACCCGAGGCTCGCGGCGTACGCATCGTCGGCGACGTCCCGCAGCATGTCGGTCTGGTCCGCGTCGCCGTCGCGGTCGATCTCATCGGGCACGGGCAGGTCGTACTCGCGCCGCGCGCTCACGGCGAACATGCCGGGCTGACGGGTGGTCTGGTTGGCGCCGACCCCACGCAGCTCGGGCGGCCGGTCCGCGGTCAGCAGCAGCAGGGGCACGCCCGCATGGTGGGCCTCCAGCGCCGCCGGCAGCAGATTGGCGGCGGCGGTTCCCGACGTGCAGATGACGGCGGCGGGCACCCCCGACTCACGGGCCAGGCCCAGCGCCGTGAACCCGGCGACCCGCTCGTCTATGCGCACGTGCAGGCGAACGAGGCCGCGCGTCTCGAGCTCAGCGGCCACCAGCGCAAGGGCCTGCGACCGGGATCCCGGGCTCAGCACGAAATCGCGCACGCCGCGCTCGACGAGCCGGCCCAGCAGCGCCGAGGCGGCATCCGTCGCCGGAGCCTGCTCCGCCGTGGTCATGCGTCGGACGGGCGCGGGGGCTGGGGAGGCTGCGGCGGGTTGTTCCAGCGCGGGTCGTCGTCATCGGCGTCGAGGGCCTTGAGCTCCTCTTCGATGCGGCGGATGCGCTCGTCCGTGTCGCGGATGTCGCCGATGCGCCCGAGGAACTCGGGGTCGTCGTCCGGCGCCTTCGGGCGCGGGATGTCGGCGCGCTTGGTGCGGCCGACGGCGAACCAGAGGATGCCGCCGAGAACCGGCAGCGCGATCGTGATCAGCAGCCACATGGGCTTGCTCACGCCGCGGTGGCGGCGCGGGTCTTGCACGGCACAGTCGACGATGCTGTAGACCCAGAAGACGGCCAACAGCAGCGCAACGATGAGCAGGATACGCGCCACACTCTCATCCTAGGCGTGCTCACCTGGGCAAGCGCCGACCGTGACCGAACCGAAGCGGACACTCAGCGGACCGTAGGATGGAATCGTGAAAGCACGCTCCGCGATCGTCTACTCGGTGCTGCGTCTGCTGGCGTTCCTGGTTCCGCTGGGCGTGATGATGCTCTTCCCGATCATGCGGGAGTACTACTGGCTGTCGGCGATCTTCGCGGCCCTCATCGGGCTCAGCCTGTCGCTGCTGTTCCTGCGGGCCCCGCTGGACGAGGTCACATCCGACCTGGCCGCGCGGCGGCAGCGGCGCACGACCGAGCAGCAGGATGCCGACGCGGAGGATGCCGCAGCCGGCTCCCTCGGCGACGACGCACCGCTGCGCTGACTCCGGCCGCGCTGACTGGGGCCGCGCTGACTGGGGCCGCGCTGACTAGGCGGCGAACGCCCAGAGCAGCAGCGCCCCGTAGACCAGCGACGTCAGGGACGTCACCCCCAGCGCCACCACGAGCTCGCGCGGCGCGCGGTACGTCCAGACGATGAGGATCGCCGCGGCCGCCGGAATCAGCGCCAGCAGCGTCAGCCACGCGATGGGGAAGAACAGCGCGAGGTACGCCGAGATGCCGAACGGCACCAGCAGGAACAGCGTGAAAAGCGCCTGAGTGGCGCGCTTGCCGATCCGCACCGTCAGGGTGCGCTTGCCGGCCGCGCGATCCTGGTCGATGTCGCGCAGGTTGTTCGCCAGCAGCACCGCGCAGGCCAGCAGTCCCGCTGCCACTGCGCCGAACCACGCCTCCTGCGGCACCACGCCCACCTGCGCGTAGGCCGTGCCGGCGGTGGCCACCAGGCCGAAGAAGACGAAGACGAAGAGCTCCCCCAGTCCCGCGTATCCGTAGGGCCTCTTGCCGCCGGTGTAGAACCAGGCCGCGACGATGCAGGCGGCGCCGGCTGCCAGCATCCACCACTCCTGGGTGCGGATGACGATGGCCAGGCCCGCGAGCGCGGCGAGGGCGAAGAACGCCAGCGCGACGGTCAGCACCGTGCGCGGCCGGGCCTTGCGCGCGGCGGTGAGGCGGGCGGGGCCCACCCGGTGGTCGTCGGTGCCGCGGATGCCGTCGCTGTAGTCGTTGGCGTAGTTGACGCCGATCTGCAGCGACACCGCCACGACGAGGCAGGCCAGCGCGATCACCCAGTGCAGCTCGCGGTCGACCACGAGGGCGGCGCCGGTGCCGATCAGCACCGGGGAGACGGCCAGCGGCAGGGTGCGCAGTCGCGCGGCGCCGATCCAGTCGCCGACCGTGGCGCGGGAGGGGACGACCGGCGAGCCCGAGGCCTTGGGCTTCTGCGGGTTGCCGCGAGCCTTTCGGCCTGCTGCCGACGATGAACGCTTCTTACGCGAGGGTGCTGCCACGAGCAGTCAGTTTAGGCCGCGTCGGCCTGGTGCCTCGCCCGGGGGCGGCGCATCGTCGACGACGGCCCGGCGAATCGCCTCACGGTCGGGCTTGCCGCTCGGAAGCGTCGACAGCTCGTCCACGAGCACCAGCCGAGCCGGCCGTGCGTGCGCGCCGATCTCCGCCGCCACCGCATCGCGCGCCGAGACCAGGTGATCGGCGTCGCTGCGACGCAGCACGTCGCCGCGCGGGCAGACGATGACCGAAGCCTCGCCCCACCGCTCGTCGGGAACGCCGACGACCACGGCGCCGGCGAACCCCGGGATCCCCCGCACGATCTGTTCGACGCGGTCCAGCGACACGTTGATGCCGCCCGAGACGATCACGTTGTCCAGGCGCCCGCGCACCTGCAGCACGCCGTCGGTCAGCACGCCGGCGTCGCCGGTGCGATACCAGCGGGTGCCGTCGTCATCCACGGGGAAGGTGGCGGCGGTTCGCTCAGGGTCGTCGAGGTAGCCGTCGGCGAGCGTGGGGCCTGCCACCTGCACCTCGCCGTCGACGATGCGTAGCGCCACGCCGTCCAGAGGCACGCCGTCGTAGACGCACCCGCCGCTGGTCTCGGTGGAGCCGTAGGTGCGCACGATCCGGGCCCCGGCCGACTGGGCGCGCTCGAGCACCGCGGCGGGCAGCGCCTGACCGCCCACGAGGATGGCCTCGTACGAGCGCAGTGCCGACGCCACCACGGTGTCGTGCTCCGCGGCATCCAGCAGCTTCTGCAGCTGAGCGGGCACGAGCGACGTGAAGGTGGGCACCCGCTCGCCGTTGCGGGTGGAGGTCATCATGAGCGAGGCGGCGGCGAAGGCCTGCGGCGTGAACGCCCCCGAAAGCAGGGCGGGCTCGCGGTCCGAGACGATGGCCCGCACGAGCACCTGCAGCCCCGCGACGTACGACGCCGGCAGCGCCAGCAGCCACGCGCCCTCGCCGATGCGCTCCGCTGTGGCGAGGGCTCCCGAGGTCAGGGCGCCGCGGCTGAGCACGACGGACTTCGGGATGCCGGTGGAGCCCGAGGTGGTGACGACCACCGCGGTGCCGGCGGGCACGGCGCGCGGGGCGGGTTCGACCATGCCGAGCCCCAGCGCGGGACCTGCGCCGTGGATGGCGGCCCGCAGCGCCCGCATCACGTCGCGCGGGTCGGCGCCGTCCACCGCCTGCAGTTCCACCGTCGCCTCAGTAGTGCCAGGGATACGGCGACCAGTCGGGGTCGCGCTTCTCGAGGAACGAGTCGCGGCCCTCGACCGCCTCGTCGGTGCCGTAGGCGAGCCGTGTCGCCTCGCCCGCGAACACCTGCTGGCCGACCAAGCCATCGTCGACGGCGTTGAACGCGAACTTCAGCATGCGGATCGCCGTCGGGGACTTCGTGAGGATCGTGCGCGCCATCGCGATCGCCTCGCGCTCGAGCTCGGCGTGCGGCACCACCCGGTTCACCGCCCCCATCTCGTACGCGCGGTCGGCGGAGTACTCCTCGGCGAGGAAGAAGACCTCGCGCGCGATCTTCTGTCCCACCTGGCGTGCCATGTACGCCGAGCCGTAGCCGGCGTCGAACGAGCCCACGTCGGCATCGGTCTGCTTGAACCGCCCGTGCTCGCGGGACGCGATCGACAGGTCGCACACGACGTGCAGCGAGTGGCCACCGCCGGCAGCCCACCCCGGGATCACGGCGATGACGACCTTCGGCATGAAGCGGATGAGTCGCTGCACCTCCAGGATGTGCAGGCGCCCGGAGCGCGCCGGGTCGGGGACCTGCGCCTGGTCGCCCTCGTACTTGTAGCCGTCGCGACCCCGGATGCGCTGGTCGCCGCCGGA
The DNA here is from genome assembly GCF_024626565.1 of Microbacterium sp. zg.Y909. Taxonomy (NCBI): domain Bacteria; kingdom Bacillati; phylum Actinomycetota; class Actinomycetes; order Micrococcales; family Microbacteriaceae; genus Microbacterium; species Microbacterium sp. zg.Y909. The sequence continues at coordinate 6,523 of NZ_JANJFJ010000120.1, read as the reverse complement.
GCAGAACGCCCAGCCGCCGTCCTTGGCGCTGGGGCCGTTGCCGGTGAGCAGCACCACGCCGATGCGCGAGTCCTGCCGCGCGATGTCGAGCGCCCGGTAGAGTTCGTCGACCGTGTGCGGGCGGAAGGCGTTGCGCACCTCGGGCCGATCGAACGCGATGCGCGCGATGCGGCCGTCTGTGGAGACGTGCGCGGTGATGTCGGTGTAGGCATCGGCGCCGGGCGCGAGCACCCACTCGGCAGGGTCGAAGAGGTCGGAAACCATGGCTCCAGCCTATTCCCGGGCGCCGTGGGGTGCCGCGAGCGTCAGGCGTTCTTGCCGTCGCGCCAGCGCAGCCACCGCTCGACGAGCGCGTAGTCCCAGTCCGGCCCTTGGAAGCCGAGCGTGTACAGGCGCACACCGCTGTCGTAGAGGGCGTCGGCGACGTCCGCGTCGCGGTCCTTGAGCTCGTTCGAGATGATCAGCCCATCCGTCGGGCGCTGTTCGACCTCGGCCCACTTCTCGATCACCGAGAGCTTGTGGGGCAGGTTGTCGGGTCCCACGAAGCTGTGCCAGATGTCGGCGTGACGGGCGACCAGGCGCAGCGTCTTCTGCTCGCCCTGGCCTCCGATCATCACCGGGATGCGCCGGGTCGGCGCCGGGTTGAGCTTCTCCCACCGCTTCTCGATGCGCGCGAGCCCCTGCTCGAGGTCGCGCAGGCGCGAGCCCGGAGTGCCGAACTCGTAGCCGTACTCGTCGTAGTCCCGCTCGAACCAACCGGCGCCGGTGCCGAAGATGAACCGGCCCGTCCCGCCCTTGGCCGAGATGTGGTCGATCGTGCGGGCCATGTCGGCCTGCAGGTCGGGGTTGCGGTAGCTGTTGCAGTTGACCAGCGCCCCGAACTCGACGCGCTCCGTCTGCTCGGCCCAGGCGGCCAGCATCGTCCACCCCTCGAAGTGCAGTCCGTCCGGGTCACCCGAGAGCGGGAAGAAGTGGTCCCAGTTGAACAGGATGTCCACCCCCATCTCCTCCAGCCGCATCACAGCCTCGCGGAAGGCGGGGTACAGGGCGTGCTGGGGCTGCAGCTGGATGCCGAGACGTACCGGCGTGTCGAGAAGAGGCATGCGGCTCAGCCTAGAGCGGGTGGGATGCCGCGAGGGTCGGCATCCACCCGATCGATCTCAGCGCGCGCGGCGCGCACGCCGCAGGGCGGCGACGATGCTTGTCCCCGCGATCGTGATCGCACCGGCGACGACGCACACCGTGACGACCGTGCGCGCGTCTGCGTCGATGTCGATGTACGCCACGAACGCGGGATCGAACAGGTCACCGGTGAGCGCGAGCACCACGACCGGCACCGTCCACGCGAGCGCGAGCAGGGCGCTGGCGATCGCACTGCCCATCCCCCACCGCCGGGCGATCCGCGCTCGCAGCGTCACGAAGGCGCCGGCGAGGACCAGCAGCACTCCGACGACGAGGTTCCACGGCCAGAGCGCCGGATCGAGCACGGACAGGCGCCCGGCGCCGTCGATGTCCCACGGGACGGCGAGGAAGACGATCCCGGCGATCGCGAAGCCCACCGCGATGATCCACGCGATCCACTCGCCGCGGCCGACGGGCAGCGCCTGGTCGACATCGCCGCCCGGCAGCTGCTCGACGTTCCACGGCTCCGCCTGCTCCCCCGCGCGTTCGAGAGCGGCGTAGACGAGCGTCATGCCCGTGAAGATGCCTGCGCCGACGGCGAGGGTCACGCCGATCGTCGGTCCCACGATCCCCCAGAACGCCCGGTCCTCGAGGGCCATCGCCAGGGCGACGGCGAATGCGACGGGCGGCAGCGCGCTCCACAGCACGATCCGCAGCACGCGCCGCCATGTCGGGTACCAGCGAGGGCCGAGGAGGTGCAGCGGCCGGTCGGCGTAGTCGGCGGCGAGGACGGCCGGGTCGCCGAGGTCCGTGAGCACCGCGATCTCGGCGGCGGCGGCATCCTCCCCCTGCTCGATGCGACCGTCGATCTGGTCGCGGATCGACGCGCGCAGCTCGGCGGCGTGGTCGGCACGCTCGCGCACCGGCAGGGGGCGCGTGGCGGCCGCGATGTAGCGGCTGGTGTAGTCGCCGGCGGTGAGCGGTTCCATGTCCGTGCCTTTCTTCCGGCGTCCGGTGTCAGCGGACGCGCCGGGCCTTGAGGTAGCCGTCGAGCGTGTCCCAGGCTGCGGCCGCGACAGCGCCGAAGCCGATCAGCGTCACCACGACGGTCTCCACCGTCTCGGCCGAGTCTGCGGGGATGAGACCGCGGAACAGCCCCGGATTCAGCAGCTCCTGGCGTGTCAGCAGCCACAGCAGCGGCACCACGAACAGCACATTGAGGGCGGCGTTCACGGTCGCCGTCGCCAGCGTCCAGCGACCCCGCAGATAGACGGTGACGGCGAGCGCCGCTTCCAGCGCGATGAGGACGAGGAGTCCGAGGATCCACCCCGGCCAGAGCGCCGGCGACAGAGCCGGTAGCCAGCCGCCGGCCTCGACCAGGTAGGCAAGCCCGAACAGCTGGTCCCAGATGACGGCGCCGGCGGCGAGGGCGAGGAAGACGAGGGAGGCCACGAGGTCGCTGAGTCCGGCGCCGCGCTCCTTCTTCTCCGGGAGGCGGTCGAGGGTCCACGCGGAGACGACGCCGGCATCCTTGTCTCCGGTGGAGCGCTCGATGATGAAGAACACCAGCGCCGTCCAGAAGCCGATGTTGACGATGACCGAGATCACCGCGGGGACGACCGCGCCGATGACGGTGCCGATGCCCTCCCCCGCCAGCACCTGGCCGAGGGCGACGGCGAACGCGACGCAGGCCGGCACGATCGCCCACAGCAGCTTCGTCAGGCGCCACCAGGTGAGGTAGTAGCGCGGTCCGATGAGCCAGAGGGGACGGTCGATGTATCCCGCGGCGAGCGCGTCGGGGTCGCCGAGCTCCGTGAGCACGGTGCGCTCGGCGGCATCCTGAGGGTCGCCCGCGGCGACGCGCGCATCGATCTGGTCCTCGATCGACGCACGCAGCTCGGCGCCGAGGTCGGGGCGCTGCTTCTCCGGGACCGAGCGCATGGCGGTCTCGACGTAGCGGTCGGTGAGGGTGGCGGTGGTGGGCATCTCAGTTCTCCTCGGGGAGGCCGGCGATCGCGTCGGCGATCGCGGTGAAGTCGTCGGTGAGGGCACGGGCCAGGCGCTGCCCGGCCTCGCTCGTGCGGTAGAACTTGCGGGGCCGGGCCTCGTCGGTGTTCCACTCGCTCGTGAGGTGTCCCTGCTTCTCCAGGCGGCGCAGCAGGGGGTACAGGGTGTTGGCGTCGGTGTCGAAGCCGCGCCGGCTGAGCTCCTCGAGCAGCCCGTAGCCGTAGCCGGGCTGCTGCAGCAGCCGCAGGCACGCCAGCACCGTCGTGCCGCGCCGCAACTCCTGCAGGTGGGTGTCGAGGGCTTCGGTCTCGCTCATGGATCACACTGTACTGTGCGACGCACACTATCGTCAATGGCACATTGATGGCCTGCACCGTGGCGCGGCCGTGCAGCGGGGCGCGGCTGCGCTCACTCCTCAAAAACGCGCGCGGCGGCGGCAATACGGCCCCCGCGGGCACCCGGCACCCGGTTCTTGAGGAGTTCGGACCGGCCATCGGACGCACCGGCGCCGGGTATGCACGGCGCGGGACCCGCGCGGCCCGCGCGCCGGCGGGCCAGGATGGGGGTGTGCCATCGATCCCTCCGCTCGACGAACTGATCCGCGACGCCCTCGTCGTGTCCCTCCCCCTCTCCACCCGGTTCCGCGGCGTGGACACGCGCGAGGCGATGCTGCTGCGCGGCCCTGCCGGCTGGACGGAGTTCTCCCCCTTCCTCGAGTACGACGATGCGGAGGCCTCCGCCTGGCTGGCGGGCGCGATCGACTTCGGCTGGAACGAGGCGCCGCAGCCGCTGCGCGACCGCGTGCTCGTCAACGCCACCGTTCCCGCCGTCGCAGCCGACCGCGTCGGCGACGTGCTCGCTCGCTTCGACGGATGCCGCACGGCCAAGGTGAAGGTGGCCGAGCGCGGCCAGGTGCTCGCCGACGACGTCGCCCGCGTCCGCGCCGTGCGCGCAGCGATGGGGCCCGAGGGACGCGTGCGCATCGACGCCAACGGCGCCTGGAACGTCGACGAAGCCGAACACGCCCTGCACGCCCTCGCCGAGTTCGACCTCGAGTACGTCGAGCAGCCGTGCGCGAGCATCCCGGAGATGGCCGAGCTGCGAGCCCGCATCCGGTACATGGACATCCCGGTGGCCGCGGACGAGAGCGTCCGCAAAGCCGCCGACCCACTGGCGGTCGCCCGCGCGGGCGCCGCGGACATCCTCGTCGTCAAGGCCCAGCCGCTGGGCGGCGTCCACCGCGCGCTGCAGCTCGTCGCCGAGGCAGGGCTCCCCGCCGTCGTCTCCAGTGCCCTCGACACCTCGATCGGCCTGTCGATGGGGGTCGCTCTGGCGGCCGCTCTGCCGACATTGGACTTCGACTGCGGCCTCGGCACCTCAGCGCTGTTCGTCGACGATGTCGCCGCCCCGGCGCTCGCGCCCCAGGGCGGGGCGCTTGCGGTCGGCCGCATCCAGCCGGATGCCGCAGCACTCGCCGCCCGCGCGGCGTCGGCAGACCGCCGGGCGTGGTGGCTCGACCGGATCGCGCGCTGCTACGCCGTGCTGGATTCGGTCAGCTGACCGGCGGGTCCACGAGCGCTGCGGCCAGTCGCTCGGCGCGGGCGTTGAGCAGCTCGCCGGCGCGCTCCTCGTTCAGGCCCTGCAGCGCGGCGCGCACGGAGGTGTCGTCGGCGATCGCGACGAACAGACGCGCCACCTCGTCGGCGGGCAGCCGCAGACGGAAGCCGTAGGCGTCGACCAGCCGCGAGACGATCTGCGAGATGCGGGCGATCATGCCGTCCTGCCAGGCGAGGTACGCCTGCGCCATCTGGGGATCCCGCAGCGCCTGCGCGCGGATCTCGCTGCCGAGCGCGGGATCGATGCCGGGACCCACCGACAGCCCGACCAGGCGGCGCAGTAGATCGGCCGGGTCGGTCGAGACACTGTCGGCGTCGAGGCCGCGCACGCGCGTCTCGGCCTCCTCGATCTTCACCTCGGCGACCCGCGCGATGAGGGCGAGGAACAGCTCGCCCTTGGAGGCGAAGTTCGAGTAGAAGGCGCCCCGGGTGAAGCCGGCGCGCTCGCACACCTTCTCGACGGAGGCCCCATCGAGCCCGACCTCCGCGAACACCTCCAGCGCGGCGTCCAGCAGGCGGCCGCGGGTGTTCTCTCGACTGCGCGTGAGCGGGCGCGGATCCGCCATCGCGCCACCTCCTTCACATGAATCACCCAGCCCGGCGGGGCCGGCGCGAATTACGATACACCTACGTATCCGATACATTTCTGTATCCACCCCAAGACTGTCGATCGAAGGACGCCGTGTCCACTCTCCTGTTCTCCCTGGGCCGCTGGTCGTACCGTCACCCCTGGCGCGTTCTCGTCGCCTGGGTGCTGCTGCTGAGCCTCGCGGGAGGCGGCGCCCTGGCCTTCATGAAGGGCACCGACAACGCCTTTTCGATCCCGGGCACCGAAGCCCAGGAAGGCATCCAGCTGCTGGAGCGCACTTTTCCGCAGGCGAGCGGCACGAGCGCCCAGATCGTCATCGTCGCCGATGACGGCGACGTCGTGACCGAGGAGCCCTACACCGCGGCCATCGCCGACACCGTCGCCGCATTCACCGACCTCGACGGCGTGCTGGCCGTCACAGACCCGTTCGACGACATGGTCTCGGGGCTCGTCTCGGACGATGAACGCGCCGCGATCGTGCGCCTGCAGTTCGACGGGCAGGCCATCGACGTCAGCGAGGAGACGACACAGGCCCTCCGCAACATCTCCGCAGACGTGCGCGACGAACTCCCCGCCGGGGCCCAGGTCGCCCTCGGCGGGGACCTGTTCGGCACGTCCATTCCGACGCTGTCGATCATCGAGGCGGTCGGCGTGCTCCTCGCGCTGTTCGTCCTCATCGTGACGTTCCGCTCCCTCGCCGTGGCCTGGTTCCCGCTGGTGAGCGCCCTCATCGGGGTGGGACTGGCGATCGCCCTCATCTACACGGCGACGGCCTTCACCCTGATCTCGTCGACGGCCCCCATGCTGGCGATCATGCTCGGGCTCGCGGTCGGCATCGACTACGCCCTCTTCATCGTCGCGCGCCACCAGGACCAGGTGCGTGCCGGGGTGGAGCCCGAGGAGTCCGCCGCCCGCGCCACCGGCACCGCCGGCTCCGCCGTGGTCTTCGCCGGCATGACGGTGCTGATCGCACTCGTCGGGCTCTCGTTCGCCGGCATCCCGTTCCTCACCGTCATGGGCATCGCCGCCGCGGCCGCCGTCGCCATCGCGGTGGCGGTCGCCGTCACGCTCACCCCCGCCCTCCTCGGGTTCTCCAAGGGCCGCGTGGTCGGGTGGCCACGCCGCGCACGCCGCACGTCGAAGTCCGACGAGACGGATGCCGCGGCGCCGGCACCCCGCCGGGCTCGCC
>NZ_JANJFJ010000119.1:0-11819 GCF_024626565.1 Microbacterium sp. zg.Y909 | reverse complement strand
CGGCGCATCGCGCGGGCGATGGCATCCTTGCCCTGCTCGATCGCCTCTTCGCGGCGCTCCTTGGTGAACCAGCCGCGGATCTTGCTGCGTGCGCGGGTGCTCTTGACGAAGCTCAGCCAATCCTGGCTGGGGCCTGCGTCAGGGTTCTTCGAGGTGAAGATCTCGACGACGTCGCCGCTCTTGAGCTCGGACTCCAGCGGCACCAGGCGCCCGTTGACCTTCGCGCCCATGGTGCGGTGGCCGACCTCGGTGTGCACGGCGTAGGCGAAGTCCACGGGGGTCGCTCCGGCGGTCAGGCCGATGACGCGCCCCTTGGGTGTGAAGACGTAGACCTCTTTGGCCCCGATCTCGAACCGCAGGGAGTCGAGGAACTCCCCCGGGTCGGCCGTCTCGGCCTGCCAGTCGGAGATGTGCGCCAGCCAGGCCATGTCGGCGTCCACCGACTTGGCGCCGGACTTGCCGCCGGCCATCTGCTCCTTGTACTTCCAGTGGGCCGCGACGCCGTACTCGGCCTGCTGGTGCATCTCGTGGGTGCGGATCTGGATCTCCACCGTGCGGCCGCCGGGACCGATGACGGTCGTGTGCAGCGACTGGTAGAGGTTGAACTTGGGCGTGGCGATGTAGTCCTTGAAGCGGCCGGGGAGCGGCGTCCAACGGGCGTGGAGGGCGCCGAGCACGGCGTAGCAGTCACGCACGGTGTTGACGAGCACGCGGATGCCGATGAGGTCGTAGATGTCGTCGAACTCGCGCCCGCGCACCACCATCTTCTGGTAGACGGAGTACAGCTGCTTGGGACGGCCCATGATGCGGCCCCGGATGCGCAGCTCCCGCAGATCGGCCTCGACCGCTTCTATGACGGACTGCACGTACTGCTCGCGCTGCGGAGTGCGCTGGGTGACCAGGCTGTCGATCTCGGCGTAGAGCTTCGGGTGCAGCACCGCGAATGAGAGGTCCTCGAGCTCGGACTTCACAGCCTGGATGCCGAGGCGGTGCGCGAGGGGCGCATAGATCTCGAGGGTCTCGGTCGCCTTCTTGGCGGCCTTCTCCGGCGGAACGAATCCCCAGGTGCGCGCGTTGTGCAGACGGTCGGCGAGCTTGATCAGCAGCACGCGGATGTCGCGGGACATCGCCACGATCATCTTTCGCACCGTCTCGGCCTGCGCGGCGTCGCCGTACTTGACCTTGTCGAGCTTGGTGACCCCGTCCACCAGCATCGCGACCTCGTCGCCGAAGTCGGCGCTCAGCTGGTCGAGCCGGTAGTCGGTGTCCTCCACCGTGTCGTGCAGCAGAGCCGCGGCGATGGCGCGCGGCCCCAGGCCGAGGTCGGCGAGGATCTGGGCGACGGCGAGCGGGTGGGTGATGTAGGGCTCACCGCTTCGCCGTTTCTGGCCCGCGTGTGCGCGGTCCGCTGCGGCGTACGCACGCTCGACGATCGACAGGTCACCCTTGGGGTGGTGGGTGCGCACCGTCCGCAACAGCTTCTCGACGTCGTCGCGGCGTGCCGCCCGCGAGAAGATGCGAGGGACGAGTCGGCGCAGCGACGATGACTGGGCGGCGGGCACGGCCTCTGTCATGCGCTCACCTCCGGTCGTCTCAACCCGTCAATTCTACGTCCGCCCGCGGTGCGGGCAGGCTGCGCCTCAGGCGTCCGTCAGGGCCAGTTCGCGAGCGGTACGCACCCGCTCGTCGCGTGCCTTGATGGCCGGTTCGTTCTCGCGCATCAGCGAGTACAGGGGTGCGGCGACGAACACGGTCGAGTACGCCGCGACGATCGTGCCGACGAAGATCGACAGCGAGATGTCGGTGAGGGTCTGCGCGCCCAGCCACAGCGCGCCGATGAAGAGGATCGCGCCGGTGGGGAGGATGGCCACGACCGTCGTGTTGATCGAACGCACCAGCGTCTGGTTCACGGCGAGGTTGACCGATTCGCCGAAGAGCCGGCCGGAGTTCTCGCCGTCCTCCGTGGTGTTCTCCCTGATCTTGTCGAACACCACCGTCGTGTCGTAGAGGGCGTAGGAGAGGATCGTGAGGAAGCCGATCACCGCCGCCGGCGAGATCTCGAAGCCGAACAGCGAGTAGATCCCGACCGTGATGATGAGCACGTCGACCAGGCCGATGATCGCGGCGACCGACATCTTCCAGGTGCGGAAGTACAGCGCGAGGATGATGAAGGTCATGGCAAGGAAGATCGCCAGGCCCCACAGCGACTGCCGGGTCACGTCGGCGCCCCAGCTGGGACCGATGAAGGACGAGGTGACCTCGGCTGGCGCGACGTCGTAGACCTCGGCCAACGCCGCAGTGACCGCCTGCGTCTCGTTAGCGGTCATCTGGTCGGTCTGCACGCGGATGGCGTCACCGCCGACGGTGGTGACCTTGGTGGTGGCGCCCTCGACGACCGATTGGACCGCGTCGGTGGCGAGGGCCTGATCGGTCTCGGCCACGTTGGACACGGTGAACTGCGACCCACCCGTGAACTCGATCGAGAACTGGATGGGGCGGAACAGCGGCACGAGGGCCGCGCCGATCACCAGGGCCGCCGCGAGGATGAACCACAGTCGCCGCTTCGGGATGAAAGGCAGCGAGAGCTTGCCGGTGTAGAGGTCGTTGCCGAAGTTGCTCATGGCGCCCATCAGCTGCTCCCCTCCTTCGTGCGGTCGGTATTGCCACCGCGACGTGCGGCTGCGAGCTCGGCCTGTTTGCGCTCGGCGATGGTCTGCCGGCGTTCGGCCTCACCCTTGGCGCGGACGGCGCGTTTGCCGGCGCCCCCCTTGGCGGGGACGATCGGCGTGCGGAACTGCGCACGCCCGCGGTAGACGGCGCCCAGCGCGGCGGGGTCCAGACCCGACAGCGGGTGACCGGATCCGAAGAAGCGGGTGCGTGCCAGAAGCTGCAGCGTCGGGTGGGTGAACAGGATGAAGATGAGCACGTCGATGACGGTCGTCAGACCCAGCGTGAAGGCGAATCCCTTCACCGTCGCGTCGGCGAGGATGTACAGCACGACAGCGGCAAGGACGTTGATCGACTTCGAGATGTAGATCGTCCGTTTCGCGCGGGACCAGCCGTCCTCGACGGCGCTGGTGATGCTCTTGCCGTCGCGCAGTTCGTCTCGGATGCGTTCGAAGTAGACGATGAACGAGTCGGCGGTGAAGCCGATCGACACGATCACGCCCGCGACGCCGGCGAGTGACAGACGGAAGCCCATGCGCCAGGCCAGGATGCACAGGGAGATGTAGGTGAGCACACCCATCACCAGCAGGGACGCGATGATGATGAAGCCCAGCGCGCGGTAGACCGCCACCGAGTACAACGCCACCAGCAGAAGGCCGATGAGTCCGGCGATGAGGCCGATCTGCAGCTGCTGGGAGCCGAGCGTCGCCGAGATCGTGCTCGAGCTCTGCACCTCGAAGCTCAGGGGCAGCGCGCCGTACTTCAGCTGGTCGGCGAGCACCTTGGCGCTCTCCTGCGTGAAGCTTCCGGTGATCTGCGGCTTGCCGTCGAGGATGACGGCGTTCATCGACGGAGCCGACAGCACGAAGCCGTCGAGGATGAACGCGAACTGGTTCAGCGGCGGGCTCTGGCCGTACAGCCGCTGGCTGATCTGACCGAACTCGCGGGTGCCCTGATCGTCGAAGACGAGGTTGACCGCCCACTGGCCGTTCTGCTGGACGATGCCGTGGCTGGCGTCCGAGATCGACGATCCGTCGAGTTCGACGGGCCCCAGCAGGTACTTGACGGTGCCGGACGGGTCGCAGGTGATCAGCGGCTGGTCCGCAGGCGCGGAAGCGGGGTCGTTCGCCGGGTCGGCGCAGTCGTAGGCGAGGTACTGCGCCTCGAGCGCCGGGGTGATCCACGCCAGGTCGCTGCCGCTGGTGGGCTCCGTGGACGGGGTCGCCTGCAGGGACGGATCGGGCTGCGGGTACGGCGTCTCGTTGCCGTCCTCACCGATGAAGGTGTTGGCGGGTGCGCCGGTGGCCAGCACCGCGCGCAGCTGCAACTGCGCGGAGGCCTCGATGCGCTCGCGCGTGGCTTCGTCTGCCTCGCCCGGGATCTGGACGACGATGTTGCGGCCGCCCTCGGTGGTGACGTCGGCCTCGCCGACGCCCGAGGCGTCGACACGCTGGCGGATGATCGTGACAGCCTGGTTCATCTGCTCGGTGCTGGGGTCGGCGCCGTCCTCGGTCTGCGCTTCGAGGATGATCTGCGTTCCGCCCTGCAGGTCGAGCGCGAGTTCCGGAACCCACGAGCTCTTGCCGAAGCCGTACACGCCGAGCGCGTTGATGCCGAACAGGAGGGCGGTGATGACCAGAAGTCCGGTCAACGCGCGCCAGGCGTGCCGGACGGGGGTGGAAGTGGCCACGTGTGGTCAGCTTTCTCGCGCGCCGCCGCAGCGGCGAGACGGATCAGGCCAGGGGCTTGGTGCCCGGGTCGGTGTCGTTCGTGCCGCCCGATGCGCGGTTGCGGTCATCGTCGACCGAGGTGATGTCGCCGTCGGCGACATCGGCGACGTACTCGTCTTCGGCTGCCTCGGACTCGATGAACTCGTCTTCGGTGACGACGCCCTCGGCCGGGTCGACGACGCGCAGGATCGCCTGGCTGTGCACCTTGATGTCGACACCCGGCGCGATTTCAACGATGGCCGGCTGGTCGAGGTTCTCGGGGTCGTAGGCCACGATCGTGCCGTAGAGGCCGCCCTGAAGGAGCACCTCGGCGCCGGGAACCGTCTGGCGCGCCTTCGCCTCCTGCTCGGCCTTCTGGCGCTGCATGCGTCGGCGCGAGCTCCAGAACATGAAGACGAGCAGAGCGCCGAGCAGCAGGATGAGGCCGTACTCGGCGAAGAAGACAGCGAATTCCATGGAGGTGAGGTCACCTTTCGGTTCGGGCATGCCGTGAGGCACCCCAGCAGAGGTTGCGGCGAAAGCCTTCAGCGATTATAGGTCATCGATGCGCAGCGCCCCTTCGGCGTGCGGAACGCGCAGGTGGGCATATGCCTCGGGGGTGGCGATGCGACCGCGGGGCGTACGCCCCATGAACCCGATGCGCACCAGATACGGCTCCACCACAGACTCGACCGTCTCGGCCTCCTCCCCCACGGTCACCGCGAGGGTGCTGAGCCCCACCGGTCCCCCGCGGAATCGTCGAACGAGCGCGTCGAGCACGGCGCGGTCGAGCCGGTCCAGCCCGATCGGGTCGACGTCGTAGAGCTCGAGCGCGGCGTTGACGTCGGCCTGCGTCGCCGCCGGCCCGCCGTTGAAGGCGCTGGCGCGCCCGCCCTGGCCGTGCACGATGACGTAGTCGCGCACGCGCCGCAGCAGGCGGTTGGCGATGCGGGGCGTGCCGCGGGAGCGCCGCGCGATCTCGGCGCGCGCATGTGCCGGAAGACCGACCCCGAGCACGAGAGCCGATCGCTCCACGACCTGTTCCAGTTCGCTCGGTTCGTAGTACTCGAGGTGCGCGGTGAACCCGAACCGGTCCCGCAGCGGATTGGGGAGCATGCCGGAGCGGGTCGTGGCGCCCACGAGGGTGAACGGCGCCAGCTCGAGGGGGATGCTCGTGGCGCCGGCACCCTTGCCCACCATGATGTCGATGCGGAAGTCCTCCATGGCGAGGTACAGCATCTCTTCGGCGGAGCGGGCCATGCGGTGGATCTCGTCGATGAAGAGCACTTCGCCGGGCGTCAGGCTGGACAGCAGCGCCGCCAGGTCGCCGGCGTGCTGGATTGCAGGCCCCGACGACAGGCGAAGCGGACGGTCGCTCTCGTGGGCGACGATCATCGCCAGCGTGGTCTTTCCCAGGCCCGGGGGCCCGGAGAGCAGGATGTGGTCGGCCGGGCGCTGCTGGATGCGCGCCGCCTCGAGCAGCAGCTGCAGCTGGCCGCGCACCTTGTGCTGCCCGACGAACTCGGCCAGCGAGCTGGGTCGCAGCGCACCTTCGACCGCCAGCTCGATCTCGTCCTGCGGCTCGGCGGGGTTCACGGTCTCATCCACCGGCGGGCTCCTTGCGGGAGGGGCCCAGCTGGGCCAGCGTCAGGCGCAGCAGCGCTGAGACGTCGCCCCGCTGGCGCTCGGATGCCGCCTCGGCCACCGGGCCGACGGCCTCCGCCGCGATCCGCTCGCTCCAGCCCAGGCCGACGAGGGCGGCCACGACCTGCGCGACGACCTTCTCGTCGGCCTTTCCCGACGCGACAGCCCCGCCCGTGCCGCCGAGCCCGAGGGCCTGCAGCTTGCCGGCGAGCTGAACCACGATGAGCTTGGCCGTCTTGGGTCCGATTCCCGACACGCGACGAAACGGCGCGTCGTCCTCTGCGGTGACCGCCTGCGCGATCTGGTCGACGGTCAGCGAAGCCAGCACGCCGAGGGCGGATTTGGGCCCCACCCCAGACACGCTGATCAGCTGGAGGAAGACGCTGAGCTCGTCGCGGGTGGCGAACCCGAACAGCGCCAGGGCGTCCTCGCGCACGACGAGGTGCGTGTGCAGCACGATCTCGTCGCCTACATGAAAGCTCCGCGACAGTTGCGGGGTCACCGCGATCGAGAACCCGACGCCGTTGACGTCGACGATCACGCTGTCGGGATCGAGGTGCAGCACGCGACCGCGTGCGGAGGAGATCATGCTCCGAGCCTACGGCCGCGTTCGGATGTTTGTTCTATCGACACGCGCCCGCGGCCGGGGTCGGCCCTGTCGGGTGCCCCGCGGCCAGGCTGTTGCCGAGGCGTTCTCAGAACGGTGGTGGGCCCTCGGCTGCGGCCAGGGCGGTGAATTCGAGCACGCGTCGCGGGATGTCGAGGTGGGTCCGCCCGGTGGGGCTGGTCCATTCCAGGATGCCGTGCAGCTTCTGGATCACGGTCCAGGCGCCGGCGTGTTTGAGGGTGTGGTGCCGGACGCAGAGGTTCGCGAGGTTGCACAACGCGGTGGGTCCGCCTCGCGCGTGGTCGAGGGTGTGGTCGTGGTCGCAGTAGTACACGGGCCTTCGGCATCCGGGGAACCGGCAGTGCTCGTCGCGGGCGTCGAGGTGCCTGCGTTGTGCGCGGTTGGGCCGGTAGGTGTCGACGTGCTGCACGGCGCCGGTGGTCGGTGAGGTGAACACCCGCTCCCAGAGGTCCGTGGTCGCGGCGAGGTGCCGGGCGGTGTCGGGGTCGATGGGCCCGTATCCGATGAGTTCGGCCGGCGCGGTGCCTTCGCCGGTGAGGGTGTCGGCGGGGATCACGATCTGCACGTGCGCGGTGATCGCCTGCCCCGCGGGGATGCTGCGGGACGAGGCGGGTGTGCTGGCGTGGCCGGTGAGCAGCAGGTCGGTGAGGACGTCGGCCCGGACCTGGTCGGCGGTGCGGGTATCGGTCGCGGCTGCGTCGGTGTCCGCTGGCTCTTCGGCCACGGGCTGCTCATCCGGGTGTGCCTGCACCGTGCCCGTGGCGTCGATGTCCGAAGGCGCGGCCGCGCCGCCGTCCTCAGGCGTGCTTGCCGCGGGCCCGCTGTCCGTCCCGTCTGCGGCCGCGGCGCGCTGGGCGGCGGCGACCTCGCGGGCGTGTTGGGTGAGCCGGTCGTGGATCGCGTACGCCAACGCCGCCGGGAGCACCGCGGCAAGTTCCGCCATCCCGTCCTCGAGATCCCGCACCCACACCCGCCGCCCGGCGGCAGCCTCGGCGTGACGCTCGGCGAGGGGTACGGGGTGCAGGTTCTGCGCGATCATCGCGATGATCGGCTTGGCCCGCCCCGGTGTCTCCCGCTCGCAGACGACCAGGGCGGCCTGTTCGAACCGGGCGCGCGCGTCGGGGTCGGTGATGCGGACCCCGGCATCCTGAATGATCCGCACGTGCGCCGTGTCGATGGCCCCCGCCCGCAACGCCGCGACGGTCGCGGCGAACCCGGTCACCAGGACGGTCGCGTCGTGCAGGCGGTCCTGGATCACACGGTCGGACCGGCGCAACACCGCGGCGACGTCGGCGGCCATCTCCCGCAACGGCATCTCCCGCTCCCGGCCCGCACTGGACGGCACCAGGGCGGTCCGCGCCGCCGCGATCGCATCCGCCCGCGCCAGCAACCCCAGCTCCTCGGCCTGCAACGCCGCGATCCGCGCCCTCGTGCGCTCCAACTCCCCCAGCACCGCACCACGCGAGCGCGTATCGCGTCTCGTCGTGGCTGGCGGTGAACTGCTCATACCCATAATTCTGCCGAGGTCCACCGACATTGACCGCGCCTAAAACCCAGGCCAAACGGCGATTGTGGACAACTTCTGCCGGCATCCGGCTGTGGAGAAACCGGCGCCTAACACCGGCCGAAAACCAAACCCTCAGCGCCGCGTCACACGCTCGGCATTCGCCCACGCCCGCTGCGCCGGCGTCAGCGTCGCCGAGCCAGAGCCAGAGCCAGAGCCAGAGGCAGAGGCCGTCAGCCCACCGCGCCAGGCATGGCAGAGAGCCAGGGCCAGCGCGTCGGCGGCATCCGCCGGCTGGGGCAACGCGTCGAGCCGCAGCACGCGCGCGACCATGGTCTGCACCTGCAGCTTGTCCGCGGCGCCGTAGCCGGTGACAGCGGCCTTCACCTCGGAGGGCGTGTGGGTCGCGGCAACCAGGCCCCGCTCCCCCGCCAGCAGCAGGGCGATGCCGCTGGCCTGCGCCGTGCCCATCACCGTGCTGCGGTTGTGCTGGGCGAAGACGCGCTCGACGGCGACGACGTCGGGCCGGTACTCATCGAGCACGGCGCGGAGCCCCGCGGCGATGGCCGCGAGACGCTGCTCGATCGGCAGCGACGGCTCGGTGCGCACGACACCGACGTGCACCAGCGACGCCGAGCGGTTGCGCGCGACGTCGACGACCCCGACGCCGCATCGGGTCAGGCCCGGGTCGACGCCGAGAACGCGGAGAGTGCCGGTGGATGCCACCCGCCTACGCTAGCCCGCGGGTGGTGGCATCCGTCCCAGGCGCTCCGTCCGGTGGGTGCGTTCAGTCGCTCTCGTCGTCGGTCTCGAGCTCGCCCTGCACCTCGGGCGTGAGGTCGAAGTTGCTGAAGACGTTCTGCACGTCGTCGCTGTCTTCGAGCGCGTCGATGAGACGGAAGACCTTGCGCGCGGTGTCGGCGTCGATCTCGACCTTGAGGTTCGGGACGAACTCCACATCGGCCGATTCGTAGTCGATGCCGGCATCCTGCAGCGCCGTGCGCACCTTGACCAGGTCGGAGGCCTCGGTGATGACTTCGAACCCCTGCCCGTGGGGCAGGATCTCCTCGGCGCCTGCGTCGAGAACGGCCAGCATGACGTCGTCCTCGGTGGTGTTCTCAGACGACACCACGATGACGCCCTTGCGGGTGAAGTTGTACGCGACGCTGCCGGGATCGGCGAGGTTGCCGCCGTTGCGCGACAGAGCCGTGCGCACCTCGGCCGCGGCGCGGTTCTTGTTGTCGGTCAGACACTCGATCATGAGTGCCACTCCGTTGGGGCCGTAGCCCTCGTACATGATCGAGGTGTACTCGACGGCTTCTCCCCCGATGCCCGCACCGCGCTTGATGGCACGGTCGATGTTGTCGTTGGGGACCGACGTCTTCTTCGCCTTCTGGACGGCGTCGTAGAGCGTCGGGTTGCCTGAGAGATCCGCACCGCCGAGCTTGGCGGCGACCTCGATGTTCTTGATGAGCTTGGCGAATGACTTGGCACGGCGACTGTCGATGACGGCCTTCTTGTGCTTCGTCGTCGCCCACTTGGAGTGGCCGGACATGCGGAACAGTCTATGGGCAGAGCCCGCGCGTGTGTACGGCGGCGACGACCACGGCAACGCTGCGCCTGGTGCGGCGCTCCGGTGCGGAGCACACTGGCGGCATGGACGAGAGGGAGCGCGCCCTGGGGGCGGCATACCGCGCGGCGCTGGCGTTCTTCGACGAGCTCGACGAACGTCCGGTGTGGCCACGCGCAGATGTGGACGACATGCTCGCCGCCTTCGGGCGGGAGCTGCCGGAGAATCCCGTCGACGCGGGTCGGGTGATCGCCGAGCTCGCCGCCCGTGCGCAGCCCGGGCTGGTGGGTATCGCGGGCGGCCGGTTCTTCGGCTTCGTCATCGGCGGCACCCTGCCGGCCGCGCTGGCCGCCGACTGGCTGGTCTCGGCGTGGGATCAGAACTCCGGTTCCAGCACCATGACGCCTGCCGTCGTCGCACTGGAGCGGATCGCCGGAGCGTGGATGTGCGAGCTGCTGGGACTCCCCCGCGATGCGTCGGTGGGCTTCGTCACCGGCGCGCAGATGGCCAACTTCGTCTGCCTGGCCGCGGCGCGTCACGCGGTGCTGCGCCGGGCCGGATGGGACCTGACGCGTGACGGTCTGCGCGGGGCGCCGCCGCTGCGGTTCGTGGTGGGTGCCGATCGCCACGGCGCCGTCGACCGTGCCCTGCGGTTCGCCGGCGTCGGCGCGGCCGAGATCGCCGTGGTCGCCTCGGACGGTGAGGGGCGGATGTTGCCGGAGGCACTCTCGGAGACCCTGCGTGCCGAAGAGGGCGCACCGGTGATCGTGTGCCTGCAGGCCGGTGAAGTGCACACGGGGGCGTTCGACCCCTTCGCGCAGCTGATCCCCCTCGCCCGCAGCCACGGCGCATGGGTGCATGTGGATGGGGCCTTCGGGCTCTGGGCGGCGGCGGCGCCCGAGCTGCGTCACCTCACCGAGAGCGTCGGCGAGGCCGACTCCTGGGCCACCGACGGGCACAAGACCCTCAACGTCCCCTACGACTGCGGCATGGCGATCGTGCGGGACCCCGCCGACTCGATAGCCCTCTTCCACGCGGGCGGCGACTACCTGATCCACTCGAGCTTGGACCCGTGGGACGTCACCCCCGAGCTTTCGCGACGGGGGCGGGGCGTGCCCGCGTGGGCTGCCCTGCGCTCCCTCGGCCGAGCGGGGGTCGCCGATCTGGTCGGGCGCCTGCACCGCAATGCGCTGCAGCTTGAGACGCGGCTGCGGGCCATCCCCGGCATCACGATCGTCAACGACGTCGTCTACACCCAGGTGATGTTCCGCCTCGACGACGATGCGGCCACCCGAGCGCTGGGGGCCGCGATCCTCGCCGACGGCACCGCTGCGCTCACCGGCGCCCAATGGCGCGGGCGCGCCGTGCTGCGCTGCTCGATGTCGAACTGGGCGACCTCGCCCGCCGACATCGACCGCACCGCCGACGCGATCGCGCGGCTGTCGCTGCCGACGGCATCCGCCTGAGGTCGGAGATCGGTCACCGCGCGTCCGCCAGCTGCAGCAGCAGCGCGTGGAAGCGATCGTCCCCTGTCACCTCAGGGTGGAACGCGGTGCCGAGGAGCCTTCCCTGACGCACCGCGACGATGCCGCCGTCGGCGAGCGCGGCCAGCACCTCGACACCCGGTCCGGCCACCGTCACTCTCGGGGCGCGGATGAACACCGCGCGCACCGGCGGGGCACCGAGCGCCTGCACGTCGAGGTCGGTCTCGAACGACTCGGCCTGGGTCCCGAACGCGTTGCGCTGCACGGTCACGTCGATGCCGCCGAAGGTCTGCTGCCCTGGTGCCGCGTCGGTGATCCGGTCGGCGAGCAGGATGAGACCGGCGCACGTGCCGTACACCGGCAGTCCCGACGCGATGCGCGCGCGCAGCGGGCCTTGCAGCCCGAAGGTGCGCGACAGCTTGTCGATGACGCTCGACTCGCCTCCGGGAATCACGAGGGCATCGACGGATGCCAGATCGGCGGGCGTCCGCACCGGCACCGCATCGGCGCCCAGCCGGCTCAGCACGCGCAGGTGCTCGCGCACGTCCCCCTGCAGGGCCAGGACTCCGGCACGCCGTGCCGACATGACTACCAGCCGCGGTCCGCGAGGCGG
>NZ_JANJFJ010000118.1:0-11918 GCF_024626565.1 Microbacterium sp. zg.Y909 | reverse complement strand
TGAAGAACCTGCGCATGGACCCCAAGTTCGCGCAGCGCAACGTCAACGAGGGCTTCTCCGGCGGCGAGAAGAAGCGCCACGAGATCCTGCAGCTCGAGCTGCTGAAGCCGAAGCTCGCGGTGCTCGATGAGACCGACTCCGGTCTTGACGTCGACGCGCTGAAGATCGTCTCCGAGGGCGTCAACCGCGCCAAGGAGAACACCGGCCTCGGCGTGCTGCTCATCACCCACTACACGCGCATCCTCCGCTACATCCGCCCCGACTTCGTGCACGTCATGGTCGCGGGACGCATCGCGGAGGAGGGCGGCCCCGAGCTCGCCGACCGTCTCGAGAGCGAAGGCTACGACCGCTACCTCGAGCCCGTCGCCGACGCGGGCGCGTAGGATCGCGTCATGACCGCGACGCTCACCACAGAGAAGTACGAAGAGGTCATCGAGGCGCTCAAAGACGTCATGGACCCGGAGCTCGGGATCAACGTCGTCGACCTCGGCCTCATCTACGACCTCGCGTGGGATGACGAGAACGACGCTCTCGTGATCCACATGACGCTCACCTCGGCGGGCTGCCCGCTCACCGACGTGCTGGAAGAGCAGACCGCACAGTCGCTCGACCAGGTCGTCGATCGCTTCCGCATCAACTGGGTGTGGATGCCGCCGTGGGGGCCCGAGCGCATCACCGACGATGGGCGCGACATGATGCGCGCCCTCGGCTTCGCCATTTGACGTGAGGGCCCGATGCCGTGAGACGGCATCGGGCCCTTTGCATTCCTGCGCGTTTCGTCTCGGGCGCTGCGCGTCCTCGCTCAACGACCGGCGCGCGCGCCGGGGGCGCCGGCGGCATGCCAAGCTGGAACGGTGACACCCACCCCCCTCCAGGCTCCGCCGCTGGAGCAGCTGCGGCGACGCAGCAGCACGAAGTGGCGCACCTATCCCGATGACGTCCTGCCGCTGTTCGTCGCGGAGCTGGACTTCGATCTGGCTCCGGCGATCACCGAGGTGCTGCAGCGCGCCGTGCTGGCGGGGGACACCGGCTACACGCCGCCCGACCCCGGCATCCGCGACGCGTTCGCCGGGTACGCGCGGCGACGGTGGGGCTGGGATGTGGCGCCGGAGCGGGTGCGTTCGACGGGCGACGTCATGATGGGCGTCGTCGAACTGCTGCGGCGCGTCATCGCCCCGGGCGACGGGGTCGTGATCACGCCGCCGGTGTACCCGCCCTTCGGCGACTGCATCGAAGAGGCGGGCGGCGTCGTGCGCCGCGTCCCGCTGCACGACACCGGCGACGCGTGGCGACTGGACTTCTCCGGGCTGCAGAGGGCGTTCGCCGCGGGGGCATCGGCGATGCTGCTGTGCAATCCGCACAATCCCACCGGCACCGTCCACGCCCGCGACGACCTCGCGGCGCTGGCCGAGCTCGCCGAGCGCTACGGGGTCACCGTCATCAGCGATGAGATCCACGCCCCGCTCACCCAGCCCGGGGTGACCTTCACCCCGTACCTCGACGCCTCATCGGCGGCGGCGCGCAGCGGCTTCGCCGTCACCAGCGCCAGCAAGACCTACAACCTCGCGGGCCTGAAGTGCGCCGTGATGGTCGCCGGGTCCGACGAGACCGCCGCCGTGCTGACGGGTCTGCCCGCCGAGGTGGAATGGCGCACCGGGCTCTTCGGCGCGCTGGCGAACGTCGCGGCCTTCTCCCCGGAGAGCGACGACTGGCTCGCCTCGCTGCTGGCGGCCCTCGACGACAACCGGCGACTGCTGGCAGACCTGGTCGCCGAGCAGCTGCCTGCTGCGCGCTACCGGATGCCGGACGCCGGGTTCCTGGCATGGGTCGATCTGACCGATCTCGGCTGGGGGGACAACCCCGCGGCGACCATCCTGCGTGAGGCGAAGGTGGCCCTGCACTACGGCCCCGCGTTCGGCGCGGAGGGCGCGGGCCACGTGCGCATCAACATCGGCTGCGCACCGGAGGTGCTGCGCGAGGCGATCGGACGCATCGCCGCCCTCGCCCGCGCATGAGCGACACCCGGACGGCGGCAGGCATCTGGTCCGCAGGCTACGTGTGGGTGACCCTCGGCGCCGTCGCGATGATCTTCCTCGCCGCCACCCAGGCTCTGGCCGTGACGACGGTCATGCCGGTCGTCAGCGCCGACCTCGACGGTGAGGCACTGTACGCGGCGGCCTTCTCGGCGACGGTCGCGACGAGCGTCATCGGCATGGTGGTCGCCGGCGCCTGGTGCGACCGCTCGAGCCCGCTGGGTCCGCTCACCGCCGCCGTCGTGCTGTTCGCCGCCGGCCTCGTGGTGGCGGGGCTCGCCCCGAGCATGGAGGCGCTCGTCGCGGGCCGGCTGCTGCAAGGGCTCGGCACCGGCGGTCAGACGGTGGCGCTGTACGTCGTGGTGGCGCGGGTCTTCCCCGGCCGGCTGCACGGCCGGGTGTTCGCGGCGTTCTCCGCCGCGTGGGTGATCCCCTCCCTCGTCGGTCCGGTGCTCGCGGGGGCCGTGGCGGAGCTCCTCCACTGGCGATGGGTGTTCCTCGGCGTCGCCGTCCTCACCCTCGCCGCCTTCGCGCTGGTGTCGCTGCGGCTGAGGGGCACATACCTGGGCACATCGCAGCCAGATCGCACGCCTGTGGGCACGCGACTGCTGTGGGCGGCGCTGGTCGCCGGCGGCGCGCTGGCGCTGACCCTCGCCGGCAGCGCGGGCGTGTGGATGCCGGCGGTCGTCGTGGCATCCATCGCCGTGCTCGTGCTCACCGTGCGCCCGCTGGTGCCCGCGGGCACCCTGCGCGCGGCCCGCGGGCTCCCCAGCGTCGTGCTGATGCGCGGCCTCATCGCCGGCGCCCTCTTCGGCGCGGAGGTGTACGTGCCGAAGCTCCTCATCGACGAGTACGGCTTCTCACCGGTGTGGGCAGGACTCGGTCTCACCGCCGCAGCCCTGATGTGGGCCCTCGCCGCAGCGGTGCAGGGGCGGTGGGGCGATCGTCTCGGCAATGCGCGCATCACCGTGATCGGCACCGCGCTGCTGGCCGTCGCGATCGCCTCCGGCTTCGCCACCGCGGTCTGGGAGCTGCACCCCGCCCTGCTCATCGCAATCTGGTCCCTGGCGGGAGCCGGCATGGGGTTGATGTACCCGCGCCTGACCGTGCTGACGCTCGCCTACTCGACGCCGCAGAACCAGGGATTCAACTCTTCGGCGCTGTCGATCTCGGATGCCGTGGGATCCGCCGTCGTGATCGCGACGATGGGGCTCGTCTTCACGGCGTTCGCCGCGACCGGCGCGGGGTTCGCGGCCGTCTTCGCCCTGGGCGTCGCGGTGGCGCTGGCGAGCCTCGTGCCGGGTCTGCGTCTCGGACACGCCCACGAGGAGACCCGGGTCTGACGGGCCGACGGGCGGGTCAGTTCTCGGCGCGCCCGAGCCGCCAGTAGCCCATGAACGCCACCGCCCGGCGGTCCACGCCGTGCTCGGCGACCAGGCGCCGGCGCAGCGTCTTGATCGCGCCGGACTCGCCGGCCAGCCACGCGTACAGCGGGGCGCTCTTGAGCGCGGCGCCGCCCTTGGCGGTGCGGGGCACCTCCCACAGGATGCCGTGGTCGATATCGACCTCCTCCACGTCGCCGCCCCGCCCGGCGGGGACCAGGTGCGTGGCGGCGTCGGTGGCCTCGGCCAGCAGGTGCGCGCTGCGCGGCGCGTCGTCCCGGCCGGCTACGCGGTATTCGAACCCGGGGTGGCGGGGGAGGTAGGCGGCATCCGCCGCACAGGGCAGCTCCACGACGACGACACCGCGCGCGTCGGGGGGAAGATGCTCCAGGATCGTCGCGATCGCCGGAGCGGCGGTCTCGTCGCCCGCGAGCAGCAGGTGGTCGGTGCGGGCGGGCGGCACGAAGTCGATGCCGTAGCTCACGCCCCGGTGCGCGGTGGTGGGGGCGAAGATGAGCACCTCGTCGCCG
Source organism: Microbacterium sp. zg.Y909 (assembly GCF_024626565.1). Classification (NCBI taxonomy): domain Bacteria; kingdom Bacillati; phylum Actinomycetota; class Actinomycetes; order Micrococcales; family Microbacteriaceae; genus Microbacterium; species Microbacterium sp. zg.Y909. Next base: position 7,973 of record NZ_JANJFJ010000118.1, on the reverse strand, counting down.
ACGGCGGCGCGGGCGATCCACTCCGACGCGGGGCCGATCACGTCGTGGGCGACCATGTCGACATCGACCTCGGCCGCCTCGTTGCGCACCGCGCGGGTGGTGTAGGTGCGAAACGGCGGGCGGGCGTCGTCCGGCAGCTCGCGCCATCGCAGGTACCACTGGTCGTCGGTGGGCATGGCGTCGAGGCCGGCCTCGGCGGCGGGGAACACGATCTTTATGCGCTGGTCGTATCCGGGGTCGCCGAAGTCGGCGAGGTCATCACCGGCGAACGTGAAGCGGCGGAAGCTCGGCGTCAGATCGGTGATCGCCGTGACATGTGCGCGGAAGAAGCGGGAAGTCTCAGCGGGTGCCATCGGGTTCTCCGGACGAGGTCGGGGGGACGCGCGGCCCCGGCGCAGATTGCACGTGGTGGCGGCCGCGGGGCAGCACGAGGGGCGAACCGGACACGGGGTCGGGGACGACGAGGGCTTCGAGGGCGAAGACGTCGCGGATGAGGTCGGCGGTGATGACGTCGGCGGGGGCGCCGCTGGCGACGACCTGGCCGCTGCGCACGGCGAAGACATGGTCGGCGTAGCGCGCGGCGAGGTTGATGTCGTGCAGCACCATCACGATGGTCGTGCCGTTGTTGCGGTTGAGATCGGTGAGCAGGTCGAGCACCTCGATCTGGTGCGACACATCGAGGAACGTCGTCGGCTCGTCCAGCAGCAGCACATCGGTCTCCTGGGCCAGGGCCATCGCGATCCACACCCGCTGACGCTGTCCACCGGAGAGCTCGTCGACCGGGCGATCGGCCAGTTCCGTCGTGCCGGTGTCGTGCAGGGCCTGCGCCACGACGGCGTAGTCCCGCTCGCTCCACCGCGCGAGCAGCTTCTGGTGCGGGTGGCGGCCGCGACCGACGAGGTCCGCGACCGCGATGCCCTCGGGTGCGACGGGGCTCTGGGGGAGCAGGCCCAGGGTGCGGGCGACCTCCCTGGTCGGCCGGCTGCGCAGCGACCGGCCGTCGAGCAGCACCTGACCAGCCTGCGGGGCGACGAGGCGGGCGAGAGCGCGCAGGAGCGTCGACTTGCCGCACCCGTTGGCTCCGACGATCGCCGTGATGCGTCCGGGCGGAACCTCGAGGTCGAGGCCTTCGATGACGGTGCGGTCGCCGTACCCGAGCGTCAGCGATTCGGTGGTGAGGGTGTGGGCGGTGCTCACAGCGCGCCTCCCGAGCGGTTGGTCCTGATGAGGAGGTAGATGAGGTACGGGGCACCGAGGACGCCGGTGACGACGCCCACGGGGTAGCGGTTGTCGAAGGCGAACTGGCCGATGAGGTCGGCCACGAGCACCAGCAGCGCACCGATGAGCGCCGCCGGCACCAGCAGCGATCCGCCCGATCCGACGAGCCGAGCCGCGATCGGGCCGGCCATGAACGCCACGAACGCGATGGGCCCCGCGGCGGCGGTGGCGAAGGCGAGCAGCACGACGGCGCCGACGATGAGCATCACCCGGGTGCGGCCGACGTGCACCCCCAGGGCGGCGGCGGTGTCGTCACCGAGGCGCAGGACGCCGAGGTTGCGGCCCTGGGCGAGCATGATCGGTCCGACCACGGCGGACGCAACGACCAGCGGCAGGACGGTGGACCACGTCGCGCCGTTGAGGCTTCCGGTCAGCCACTGCATGGCGGTCTGCAGGTCCCAGGCCGCCGCCCGCGACAGCACGTACGTCACGACGCTGTCGAGCATCGCCGCGACGCCGATGCCGATGAGGATCAGCCGGGTGCCGGCGAAGCCCCCTCGGTTGGAGAGCAGATAGATGGCGGCGGCGGTCAGCAGAGCGCCGCCGAGCGCGAGGAGCGAGACGGCCGTCCCGTCCAGCGACAGCACGATGATGCCGACCACGGCGGCGGCACTCGCGCCGGAGGTGATGCCGATGATGTCGGGCGAGGCGAGCGGGTTGCGCAGGATCGTCTGGAAGGTGACGCCGGCGAGCCCGAACGCGAAGCCGGCGACGAGCCCCAGCGTCGCTCGCGGCAGCCGCAGCTCGCCGACGGTGAACGACGCACCCGGTACCGTCTCGCCCGCGATGACGCGCAGCACCTCGGCGGGGGAGTAGAAGGTCTTGCCGATCATCAGGCTGAGGGCGTACACGAGCACGACGGCGAGGGCGAGCACGGCGGTGAGCAGCGCTCGCCGCCGCTGCCGCGCGCGCCGACCGGCGGCAACCTCTGCGGCCGGCGTGATCGCTGATCCCGTGATGGTCGCGGTGCTCACAGCTCCCTCACCCGCTGGCGTCGCACGATCCAGATGAAGACGGGGGCGCCGATGACGGCGGTGAGGATGCCGACTTCGAGCTCGGCAGGCCGGGCGATGACACGCCCCAGCACGTCTGCGGCCACCAGCAGCGACGCGCCCGCGAGGGCGGAGACGGGCAGCAGCCAGCGGTGGTCGGTGCCCACGAGCAAGCGGCAGAGGTGGGGGATCACGAGCCCCACGAAGGCGATGGGACCGGCGATGGCCGTCGCCGCGCCGCAGAGCACGATCGCGCCCGCGGCGGCGATCAGCCGCGTGCGGGCGACGTTCTCGCCGAGACCGGCGGCCAGCTCGTCGCCGAGCGCGAGGGAGTTCATGCCGCGGGCACTGATCAGGCAGACGGCGGCCCCCAGGGCGAGCACGGGCGACAGCGCGATGATGCGATCCCAGGTGGCACCGCCCACGCCGCCGATCTGCCAGAAGCGGAACGTCTCCATCACGTCCAGTCGCGGCAGCAGCACGGCGCTCACGAGAGAGGTGAAGGCGGCCGAGGTCGCCGCCCCGGCGAGGGTGAGCTTCAGGGGAGTGGCACCGCCGCGGCCGAGCGAGCCGACGGCGTAGACGAACACCGCCGCTCCCGCGGCCCCGGCTATCGCGACGGCCATGACGCTGTACGGCGCCGACAGGCCGAAGAACGCGATGCCGACCACCACCGCCAGGCTCGCGCCGCCGGAGACCCCCAGGATCCCGGGGTCGGCCAGAGGATTGCGCGTGACCGCCTGCATCGTCGCACCGCTCATCGCCAGCGCCGCGCCGACGATGAGCGCCAGCACCGTGCGGGGGATGCGGGCGACGACGGCCGCCTGCGCGATCCCGTCGGTCTGGCCCGTCAGCCCCTGGAAGACCTCGAGGGGCGAGACGTCACGCACGCCGAAGGCGACCGAGGCCGCCGACAACAGGACCAGCAGCGCCACGCCTGCGCCCACCCACGCCAGACGCACCACCGCCGGACGCCGCACGACGGCGGCATCCGGCAGAGGTGTCTGCGCGCGGAGGGCGTTCACGCTCGCTATTGCAGGGGAGCTGCGAGCACGGCGAAGTACTCGTCGATGCCCCAGCCGATCGACAGGGGGGACGGGTTGGCGGATGCCGCGAGCGGAGTGCCATCCTCGAGGATGGCGATGCGACCCTCGGCCACCGCCGGGATCTGCGACAGCAGCGGGTCGGCCTGCAGCTGCTCGATGATCGCGCCGTCGGCCGAGCCGTAGGTGACGAAGACGTCGACGTCGGCGAAGCGGTCCGCCTGCTCGGAGCTGACGGTGAGGTAGAAGGCCTCGGTGCCCTCGGACTCCTCGGCCACGACGTCGGGCGTCGGAAGGCCCAGTCCTTCGAGGAACCCGGGCCGGGTGTCGTGGCTGGTGTAGAAGCCGATGCTGCTGAAGTCGGACGGGTCGAGGTAGGAGAACAGCACCTTCGCGTCGGCCAGCTGCGGGTGGGCGGCCAGCGCCTCCTGCGTCTGGGCTTCGAGGTCGGTGACGAGCTGCTCGCCTTCGTCCGCCATGCCCAGGGCGGCGGAGTTCAGGCGGATCATGTCCTCGTACGAGGTCGCCCACGCCACGTCGGGGTAGGCGACGACCGGCGCGATCTTCGAGAGCGTCTCGTACTCCTCCTGGGTGAGTCCGGAGTATGCGGCGAGGATGACGTCCGGCTGCGTGTCGGCGACGGCCTCGAAGTCGATGCCGTCGGTCTCGTCGAACAGCACCGGGGTCTCGGCGTCGAGCTCCTCGAGGCGCTCCTCGACCCACGGCAGCACGCCGTCGCCGTCGTCGTCGCCCCACGTCGCCTTGCTCATGCCCACCGGCACGACGCCGAGGGCGAGCGGCACCTCGTGGTTGGCCCAGGCGACGGTCGCGACGCGCTCGGGCTTCTCGGTGATCGTGGTCTCGCCCAGCGCGTGGGAGATGGTGACGGGGAATGCGCCGTCCGATCCGCTGGGCGCTGCGTCCTCGGCGGGGGCGGCGCCGGTGTCGGCGCAGCCCGAGAGGAGCAGCGCGGACGCGGCGAGGGCGGCGACGGCGAGACGGGTGCGGGGCACTGATACCTCCGGTGTGCGGGAGTCCCGTTGTTAGGACAGGCTTACTTTACCTCTTTCCTCCTGAGCATCCACATCGGGCGTCACGGCACGCGCGCGTCGCCGCGCCGCGACGCGGTCCACCACGAGGCCGATGAGGAGCGCGACGAGCACCCCGGCGATCGCGCTCAGCAAGGGCTGGTCGGCGAGCCAGTGGCCGGCTACCAGGCCGATCCCGGTGCTGTAGAGGGTCCAGCTCACCGCCGCCACGATGCTCAGTGGAAGAAAGCGACGCCAGGGATAGCGCACGGCGCCCGCGGACATGTTGACGGCGACCCGGCCGATGGGGATGTAGCGCGCGCCGATGATGAGCAGCGCCCCGCGTCTCTCGAGGGTTCCATGCGCCCACGCGAAGGCGGCGGCGACCCTGGGGCGCTGCAGCCACCGCCACCGGCGGGTGCCGACGGTGCGGCCCAGGAGGTACGCGAGGTTGTCGCCGACCACCGCGCCCGCTGCGGCGGCGGCGCACAGCAGCACGACGTCGGGTCCGCCGGCGGATGCCGCGACGGCCGCAGCCGCCACGAGCAGCGTCTCGCTGGGCACCGGCGGGAAGAACCCGTCCAACGCGGCGACGGCGAACATGACGGGATAGAGCCACGGCGAGGCGACGGCCTGCAGGATGAGCTCATTGATGATCTCCACATCGGCGACGCTACGGAGCCGGCGAGCCGGGGGCGTCCGTCGAAAGTCGCACGGCGGTCATCCTGTGGGGGTGTCTTGGCCCTCGGACGGCGAGGTCAGCCACGCGACGTATACTGGGGGGCTGGCCCTGTGCCGACCCCCCCACCACCCCACGAAGAACGGACGTTCGCTGTGCTCGCCGTGCACGACCTCGAGATCCGCGTAGGCGCCCGCGTGCTGATGTCCGACGTCTCCTTCCGCGTCTCCGACGGCGACAAGGTCGGCCTCGTCGGCCGCAACGGCGCCGGAAAGACCACGCTCACCAAGGTGCTCGCCGGCGATCTGCTGCCCGCCGACGGCCGGGTCGAGCGCTCCGGGGAACTCGGCTACCTGCCGCAGGATCCGCGATCGGGCGACCCCGAGATGCTCGCCCGTACCCGCATCCTCGACGCGCGGGGACTCGGTTCGCTGGCGATCGGCATGCATGAGGCGTCGCTGGCGATGGGTTCGGACGACAAGGATGCCGCGGCCAAGGCCATGAAGCGCTACGGCAATCTGACCGAGCGCTTCGAGGCCCTCGGTGGTTACACGGCCGAGGCGGAAGCCGCGACGATCGCGCACAACCTGTCGCTGCCCGACCGCATCCTCGACCAGCCGCTGTCGACCCTCTCGGGTGGGCAGCGCCGCCGCATCGAGCTCGCGCGCATCCTCTTCTCCGACGCGCAGACGATGATCCTCGACGAGCCGACCAACCACCTCGACGCCGACAGCGTCGTGTGGCTGCGCGAGTTCCTCAAGAACTACAAGGGTGGCCTGATCGTCATCTCGCACGATGTGGAGCTCGTCGGCGAGACGGTCAACCGCGTGTTCTACCTCGACGCCAACCGCCAGGTCATCGACGTCTACAACATGAACTGGAAGAACTACCTGCGCCAGCGCGTGGCCGACGAGGAGCGTCGCAAGAAGGAGCGTGCCAACGTCGAGAAGAAGGCCACGGTGCTGCAGCAGCAGGCCGCCCGGTTCGGCGCCAAGGCGTCCAAGGCCGCCGCCGCGCACCAGATGGTCGCCCGCGCCGAGAAGATGCTCGCGGGCCTCGACGACGTGCGCCAGGAGGACCGCGTCGCCAAGCTGCGCTTTCCCAAGCCCGCACCGTGCGGCAAGACGCCTCTCATGGCATCCGGACTGTCGAAGTCCTACGGGTCGCTGGAGATCTTCACCGACGTCGACCTCGCCATCGACCGCGGGTCCAAGGTGGTCGTGCTGGGCCTGAACGGCGCCGGAAAGACGACCCTGCTGCGCATTCTCGCCGGCGTGGACAAGCCCGACACGGGCCAGCTCGAGCCCGGGCACGGTCTGAAGATCGGCTACTACGCCCAGGAGCACGAGAACCTCGACGTCACGCGGTCGGTGCTGGAGAACATGATGTCCGCCGCCCCCGACATCACCGCGACCGAGGCGCGCAAGGTGCTCGGCTCGTTCCTGTTCACCGGCGACGACGTGCTCAAGCCCGCCGCGGTGCTCTCCGGTGGCGAGAAGACGCGACTGTCGCTCGCCACGCTCGTGGTCTCCAGCGCCAACATGCTGCTGCTGGACGAGCCGACCAACAACCTCGACCCGGCGTCACGCCTGGAGATCCTCGACGCCCTGTCGCACTACGAGGGGGCCGTCGTGCTCGTCTCGCACGATGAGGGCGCCGTGCACGCGCTCAACCCGGAGCGCGTGCTCATCCTGCCGGACGGCGTCGAGGACATCTGGGGCAGGGACTACGCCGACCTCATCACGCTCGCCTGAGCCCACCGCCCACGGCGGCACGCTCGGCTCGGTCCAGCCTCGATACGGGCTGACGCACGGCTCCGACGGTCCCGGAGGGGGTCAGCCGCCCGCGCGGTCCATCAGTGCGTCTTCGGCCTCGGCGTCGCGGTCCCGGCGGCGCTTCGCGGGGCGCGGCCGCCGCACGGCACGGGCTCCCGTGGCATCCCCGCCGGCGCGCGCGGCGGCTTCGGCACGGTCGGCCGCTTCCTCGCGGCGGACGCGCAGCTCGGTGCGGATCATGTAGCCGATGAAGATGAAGCCCATGACGGCGAAGAGGATCCACTGGATCGCGTACGACAGGTGCGGCCCGGGGTCCTCCGAGGGCGACGCGATCGCGTTCGGAGCCTCCGCGGGCGCCGGGTCCTCGCTGGCCATCAGCCCGTACGCGCTCTCGATGAGGGCGTCGCCGCCGTCGATCAGCTCGGCGATCAGCGGAAGGTGGATCGTGGCGACCTGACCCTCGGGCGCCGATCGGCCTGACGACGGCAGCATTTCGCCGGCCTTCAGTCGCACGACCACCGTCGTCGGCCCTTCGGGCGCGGCGGGGACGTGGTCGGGTTCTGGCTGATCTGCTCCCGGGCGCACCCATCCGCGGTTCACGAGCAGAACGCGCCCGTCGTCGGTGTGGAACGGCACGAGCACCTCGAAGGCTGCGGTGCCTCCGTGCGGCCGGTTGCGGACGAGCAGCTGGTCATCGGCGGCGTACTCGCCGACGAGGGTGACCGGGTGCCACTGGTCGCCGGGATCCATCTCGCCTGATTCGGGGATCAGCTCCGCCAGCGGCACCGCCGCGGCATCGTAATTGCGCTCCACCAGCTCGAGCTGCGTGGAGCGTTCCTCGCCGCGTGCGAACTGCCAGTGCGACAGGTAGGCGCAGGCGATCGCGAACACCACGGCCACGGCCACGTAACCCGACCACCGGACGGCGGCCGGCACCGGACGCCGACTCACGGCGCAGCCGCCGCGGTCAGCGGCTCGACCGCCACAGGGAAGTCCCGCGCGACGAGGTAGTCGCGCAGGTAGGCCACGTGCTCATCGCACGCGGCCCAGCGCTTGCGTCGGTCCTCGGGATGGATGCGCGGATTGCGCCACACCACCAGCCACTGTGCGTCGGCATGGCAGCCTGCGCGCGAGCAGATGGTCTCGTTCACGTCGGTTCTCCGGGGGCAGGCGGACGC
>NZ_JANJFJ010000117.1:0-12258 GCF_024626565.1 Microbacterium sp. zg.Y909 | reverse complement strand
TGACTTCATTCTCTCAGGCGCGATCGGGCGCCGACGCCGCTCGGCTGGCCCCGCGGCATCCGACTTCCTAAAGTGGGGACATGTCCGACACGACCCCCCATCCCCTCGACGACCCCGCTGCCGACCCGTTCGGCGTGGCCGCCGACGCCGCCGCCGACATCGCCCGCATCACGGGCATCGAGCGACACGACATCGCCCTGACGCTCGGAAGCGGGTGGGGCAAGGCCGCAGAGCTCATCGGCGAGACGACCGCCGTCTTCCCCGCCACCGAGGTCACCGGCTTCAGCCGGCCCGCCCTGGAGGGTCACGTCGGCACCCTCCGAAGCGTCCGCACCGAGTCTGGCGCGAACGTGCTCGTCATCGGCGCGCGCACCCACTTCTACGAGGGCCACGGCGTCCGCCGGGTCGTGCACAGCGTGCGCACCGCCGCCGCGACCGGCGCCCGCATCATGGTGCTCACCAACGGTGCCGGCGGCATGCGGGAGAGCTGGACCCCCGGCCAGCCCGTGCTCATCAGCGACCACATCAACCTCACCGGCGCCTCGCCGCTGGAGGGCGCGACGTTCATCGACCTCACCGACCTCTACTCCCAGCGCCTGCGGGACCTGGCACGCACGATCGACCCCTCGCTCGACGAGGGCGTGTACTGCCAGTTCCGCGGCCCGCAGTACGAGACCCCCGCCGAGGTGCGCATGGCCGGGATCATCGGTGGCGACATCGTCGGCATGTCCACCGCACTCGAGGCCATCGCCGCCCGGCAGGCCGGCATGGAGATCCTGGGCTTCTCGCTCATCACCAACATGGCCGCCGGCATCCAGGAGAGCCCTCTCAGCCACGGCGAGGTGCTCGAGGCCGGCCGGGAGGCCGAGCCTGTCATCTCGTCGCTCCTGGCCCGAGTGATCGGCTCGCTGTGAACGACATCACGCGGGCCGCCCGCCGCTGGCTCGCCCAGGACCCCGACCCCGTCACCCGCGCCGAGCTGGAAGAGCTGCTCGCACGTGAGGCCGAGGGCGACGAGGCGGCATCGGCCGACCTGACCGACCGGTTCGGCGCCCGCCTGGCGTTCGGCACCGCGGGGCTGCGGGGGCGCCTGGGCGCCGGCAGCAACCGCATGAACCGGGTTCTGGTCATGCAGGCCGCCGCCGGACTCGCCGCGTTCCTGCTCGAGCGCCCGGGCCCCGATGGCCCGCCCACCGTCGTGATCGGCTACGACGGCCGTCGCAACTCCGACGTTTTCGCCCGGGACAGCGCCGAGGTGTTCGCCGGGGCGGGGCTGCGCGCGATCCTCCTCCCCCGGCTGCTGCCCACCCCGGTGCTGGCCTTCGCCGTCCGCCACCTCGGCGCCGACGCGGGCGTCATGGTCACCGCCAGCCACAACCCGCCCGACGACAACGGCTACAAGGTCTACCTCGGCGGCCCCGACGACGGCGCGCAGATCGTGCCCCCGGTCGACGCCGATATCGCCGCGCACATCCAGCGCGTGGCGGATGCCGGCGACGTCGGATCCCTCCCCCGCTCGAGCGACTACGAGGTCGCCGGCGAAGAGCTCGTCGAGGCGTACGTCGACGCCACCGCCGCCGTGGCTCCCGCCCCGGCGGGTGCCGACGGCATGACCTGGGTCTACACCGCGATGCACGGCGTGGGCTGGGAGACGCTCTCGCGCATCCTCGAACGCGCCGGCTACCCCGCCCCCGCCCTGGTGACGGCGCAGACGCAGCCCGACGGTACCTTCCCCACCGTCGCCTTCCCCAACCCCGAGGAACCGGGCGCCATGGACCTGGCGTTCCAGACCGCGCGCGAGGTCGGCGCGGAGTTCATCCTCGCCAACGACCCCGACGCCGACCGGCTGGCCGTCGCCGTCCCCGACCCGGGCGCGCCCGGCGGGTGGCGCAAGCTCACCGGCAACGAGGTCGGCCTGCTGCTCGGTTGGCGGGCCGCGCGGCGCGCGGCCGCAGCGGGAGCCGGCGCGGAGGCGTCGCTGGCGTGCTCGCTGGTGTCGTCCCCGGGTCTCGCGGCGGTCGCCGAGCGCTACGGCCTGTCGTCGCATGCGACGCTGACCGGCTTCAAGTGGATCTCGCGCGCACCCGGCATCGTCTACGGCTTCGAAGAGGCCCTCGGATACCTCGTCAACCCCGAGACCGTGCGCGACAAGGACGGCATCTCCGCCGCGATCGCCATGCTGGGGCTCATCGCCGAGGCGCGCGCATCGGGCGGCGACGCGAACAGTCTGCTCACGCAGTTCCAATCCGAGTTCGGGTTCTTCGACAGCGGCCAGGTGTCGCTGCGCGTGGACGACGTGTCGGTCATCGGCCGCATCATGGCGTCGCTGCGCACCGCGCCCCCGCAGGCGGTCGGCGGTGTCGCCGTCGAGCGGATCGATGACCTGCTCGACGGCGTCGACGGGCTTCCGCCGGGCGACGTGCTGCGACTGTGGCTTGCCGACGGATCGCGCGTGATCGTGCGGCCGAGCGGCACGGAGCCCAAGGTCAAGGTCTATCTCGACGTGCGCGGCGACTCCGCCGCCGACGCGCGCGAGCGACTTCAGGCGCTCGAGACCGGTGCCACGGAGCTGCTCGCCCGCGGCTGAAAGAGGCGCACATGCGCGAACACGACGCGCCCACGCCGGGCGCAGACGCTTCCAGTGCGGCGGATCCGCCGCACTGGAAGCGCAACGTGGTGCTGTTCCTCGCGGGGCAGACCACGAGCCTCTTCGGGTCGATGCTCGTGCAGTACGCCGTGTTCTGGTACCTGACGCTGACCTATCAGCGGGGCGACATCATGGCGCTCGCGGCGGTGTTCGGGTTGCTGCCGCAGGCGATCGTCTCGATCTTCGGCGGGGTGTGGGCCGACCGCCACAACCGCAAGCACCTCATCATCGCGGCGGATGCCGGCATCGCCCTGACGACCCTGTCCCTCGCCCTGATGATGATGACCGGCTACGACGGCGTATGGCTCATCTTCCTGACCCTCGCGATCCGCTCCGCCGGCGCCGGCATCCAGAGCCCCGCCGTGTCGGCGCTGATCCCGCAGATCACCCCGGCCCGCAACCTGATGCGCGTCAACGGTGTCAACGGCTCCATCCAGTCCGCCATGGCGCTGCTCGCGCCGGCGGCGGCGGGCGCCGTCTTCGCGTGGGCCGCGACGGCGTGGGGCGGGTCGGCGGCGTCGCTCATCCCGATTTTCTTCGTCGATGTCATCACCGCCGCCGTCGGCATCCTGCTGCTCGCGTTCGTGCCCGTCGGCGCCGTTCGCCGATCCGACGACGCCCCCACCGGGTACTTCGCCGACCTCGTTGAGGGCGTGCGCTACGTCGCGCACCACGCCTTCCTGCGATGGCTGCTGGCGTTGTTCGCGATCATCTTCCTGCTCAGCGTGGCGCCCTCGAACCTCACCCCGCTCATGCTGGTGCGCACCTTCGACGCCGGCGAGCAGCAGAACATCACCAACCTCGCGGTGCTCGAGATCGCCTTCAGCGTCGGGATGATGCTCGGGGGCATCGTCGTGGCATCGTTCTTCGCCAAGCGCAGCCGCATCGGGATGATCGTGACGTCCGCCCTGGTGTTCGGCCTGCTGGCGATCGGCATGGGGCTGTCGCCCACCGTATGGATCTTCTTCGCCTTCTTGTTCCTCGTGGGGCTCGCCGTGCCGTTCTTCTCCACACCGGCGTTCACCCTGCTGCAGGAGACCGTCGATCCCGAGCGGCAGGGCCGCGTCTTCGGGTTCGTCGGCATCGTCATGGCCGTCGCGATGCCGCTGGGCATGTCGGTGCTGGGCCCCCTCGCCGATGTCGTCGACATCGAGGTGCTGCTGGTAGCCACCGGCATCCTGACCTTCATCGTCGTCGGCGCCGCGGTGGGGCTGCCCGTCGGGCGCCGTGCCATGCAGGCGGCCCGCGAGGCCTCCCGCGCGGGCGATCCTGCGACGGCGGCGGCTGCTGCGGAGGCGGCGATGCACGAGCGGCCCGCGCGGGAAGCCTGACCATCGGCGACGGACGACGCGGCCGGCGGGCCGGTCCGTCCGCTGCGCCCGGTAGCCTCGTGCTGTGCTGCTGAGCGACGCCACCATCCTGGAGAACGCCCACATACGACTCGAGCCGCTGGGGCCGCAGCATGCGTCCGACCTCGCGGTGGCATCCGTCGGGCTGGAGCACGCCTGGTACACCTCGGTGCCTGCGCCGGCGGGCGTGCCGGAAGAGATCGCCCGGCGCTTGGCGATGCGCGACGCCGGGACCATGAACCCGTGGGCGGTGCTCCGCGATGGGGTCGCCGTGGGGATGACCAGCTTCTGCGGCATCGACCAGCCGAACCGGCACGTCGAGATCGGCTACACCTGGCTCGCGCTGTCCGCGCAGCGCACCGCGGTGAACACCGCGGCGAAGCTGCTGCTGCTGGGGCACGCGTTCGACGCGTGCGACGCGATCGCCGTGGAGCTGCGCACCCACTGGCACAACCGTCAGTCGCGGGAGGCCATCGCCAGGCTCGGCGCGAAACAGGACGGCGTGCTGCGCAACCACCGCCTGGGACCCGACGGCTCGCTGCGCGACACCGTGGTGTTCTCGATCCTGCCGCACGAGTGGCCCGCCGTCCGTCTCGGGCTCGAGGAGCGGCTGCGCGGCGGCTGACCCCCGCCGGCGCTCCACGGTTCGTCGCCCGATACGCGCCCCGGACCCGGGGTTTTCGCGGTTCGCCGCCCGATACGCGCCCCGAACCCGGGGTTTTCGCGGTTCGTCCCCCGATACGCGCCCCGGACCCGGGGCGGCGCCTTCTCCACACGCCCCGCGGAACGGCGTGTCCTCCCCGATTGTCGAATCACCGTCCCGGACGGATGCCGCGAGCGGCGATCGTCCGAGGATGACCGAGGAAATCCGACTGCTGACACTCGATCACCTGCGACAGCGCGGCATGACCAGCCGTCAGATCGCGGCATCCGCGGCCGGCGGAAGTCTCGTGCGCCTGCGTCGCGGCATCTACGCGAGTACGAGCGCCTGGCGAGCGGTGTATCCCGAGCAACGCATCGTCGCCCGCGCTCACGCGCTCGCGGCGGTCTCGGTCGCGCGGCCCGTCTTCGCGTATGCAACGGCTCTGGCGCTGCAGGGTCAGCCGCTGTACCGCGCGCGCGACGACCGGCTGCACGTCATCGCGGATGCCGGCCGGCCCGGCGCCGCACATGGGGTGGTGCGGCATCGCGGAGAGACCACCGGCGACGTGGTCGAGATCGACGGGCTGCTGTGCACCGGCCTCGCTCGTTCGGTCGCGGACATGGCCCGCACGGCGACCTTCGAGCAGGCGGCGACCTCGGCGGACGCGGCGCTGCACACCCTGTTCGCGCCGCGCGACGGCGTCTACGATCTCGATGGCGCGGAGGAATTCCGAGAGAACGTGCGCCGGATCGTCCACGCCAGCGCACACGGGGTGAACCGGGCGGAGCGGGTGCTCAAGTTCGCCGACGGCAGGGCACATCTGCCCGGCGAGACGATCAGTCGCATCCGCCTGCGTGAGGTGGGGTTCCGCCACATCCGCCTGCAGGTTGCCGTCCCCTCACCCACGGGCGGCTGCTACTACCTCGACTTCGGGATCGACGACGCCGACGCCTACGGCGAGTTCGACGGCTCGATCAAGTACATCGATGGGCGGATGCTGGACGGTCGCACTCGCGCCGACGTCTTCGACGCCGAGAAGCAACGCGAGGACTGGATCCGGGGCACAACGCAACATCGCCACGGCCGATGGGGGTGGCCGCACGTGTCCACCGCTGCCACCTTGGCGGAGCGTCTGGCCGCGTTCGGCATCCGTCCCCCGCGGTGACCATCGCCGATACGCGCCCCAAACCCGGGGTTTCCACGGTTCGTCGCCCGATACGCGCCCCAAACGGCGAGGCGCCGGGCGGGCGCGCGGGCGGCCGGCGGGCGGGCGATCGGGGCGGGGCTCAGCCGTCGATGACGGCGACCAGCTCGTCGAGGAACGCGGCGAAGTCGGTGCCGCGTCGCACGATGCGCTGCACGCTGTCGCGCTCGCTGAACACCTCGACGAACTGCTCGAACACCGTCTGGAACGCCGCGCGGTCGTTCTCGGAGAAGGCGGTGAAGGCGACGACCTGCACGCGCCCCTCGCCCCACGGGATCGACGGCTCGGCGATGCCGATCGCGATCGCGGTGCGCGTGGCCGTCATCCCGATCGCGTGCGGCACGGCGAGGGCGTCGGTGAACGCGGTGGACGAGAGGTTCTCGCGCTCGATCGTGCGCTGCACGTACCCCTCGTCGATGATCCCCTGTTCCACGAGCAGGCCGCCCAGTCGCCGGATCACGGCTTCTTCGCCGCCCTCGCCGTCGAGACCGCGCACGAAGGCCGCAGGCGAGAAGTAGCGTTCCAATTCGGCTCGGAGCCTGGCCAGCCGGCGTCCGCGGCGCACCCGCCCGGCCGCCGCCTGCACGCGCTCGATATCGGATTCGGTGAGGAACGGCTGGATGCGCACGATCCGCTCCCCCGGCGCCGGAGGGTCGATCGTGGTGAGCACCAGATCCGTCGGGATGCCGGACCAGTCCGGGTCCACGCGCGTCTCGACTCCCACGACCTCCACGGCCTGGCCGAGTGAGCGCGAGACGCTGGAGCGCAAGAGCTCGTGCAGCTCGTAGTAGCCGGGGCAGACGATCGTGGCGGTGAGCAGCTGGTCGGCGCGCCGGCTGCGCTCCAGCCGCCCGCCGACGTGCATCGCGATGTAGGCGATCTCGTCGTCCATGAGCGGGATGTCGAGGCGGTCGGCCAGTCGGCTGGCCATGAAGACGGCGACGTCGAAGATCATCGGGTACGTGGACTTCAGCGACCGGGTGAGTGGGTTGCGGGACCACGCCTGGGCGCGGGCGCGCTGCAGCAGGTTCTGCACGTGCAGCGCCAGACGCAGTACGAAGTCCTCGTGCGCGATGTCGACGAGGAACTCCGACGCCGCCGACTCGACGACCTCGCGCACCACCCGCTCCACCTCGGGGTCGAGGCGGTCGCGCGCTCGGTCGACCGGCCCGGCGCCCGGGGCGACCACGCGGGTGAGCACCAGCGTGGCCAGATGGCTGCGATCCCCCGCGCCCAGCCGCACCCCGAGGTGCTCTTGGCTCAGCCGGTCGATGATGGCCCCGATCTCGGCCCGAGCAGGGTCCTCTTCCGGCGCCTCTTCCAGCCCGCGGTCCCGCAAGACCCGGTCCGCGGCGATGGCGATGTGCATGACGACGTCGGCGATGCCCAGCTCGTTCACGAAGTAGCCCAGCTCCCCGAGGCCGGCCACGAGCTCCGCCTTGAAGGGACCGAAGGCCTGGGCTCCGATGGAGCGCAGCCCGAGGGTGCGCCGCAGTGCCTCGAGGTCGAACGAGCCGGCATCCATCTCGTCGTGAGCCAGCTTGCTGAGAAGTCGTCGCTGCGCGGCCTCGGTGCCTCGCAGGCTCACGCGATACCCCGAGCGCTCGAGCGTCAGCTCGGTGCCTTCGAGCAGTCCCCGCACCCGGGCGAGGTCCGCCTCGATCGTGGCAAGACTGACGAACAGCTCATGCGCCGTCTCGTAGAGGTCGATGCCGTCGTGCTCGTCGAGGAGAGCCCGCACGAGCGTGTGCAGACGATCGCGTGGGGTGCCCCCGTCGGAGTCGGTGCGCAGAGCCGCGCCAGCCTCGGGCCCCGCGCGGTAGCCCTGCGGACCGGATTCGATCGCCGTTCCGCCGGGCACGCGCGCGTTCACCGCCGTGACGTAGCTGCGGACGCTGCGCGGGGTCACGCCCAGCGCGTCGGCCGCCCTCGCCGCAGTGATCCAGTCGCCGTCGCGCGTGAGCAGCATGAGCAGACGGTCCTGCCTAGCTCTGGTCACGGGGATCCCCTAGTGTCGGTTCCTTCAGTCAACCACGCACACCGGCAGAACCTTCCGCCCCCGCGGAAGCAACCCTGGGTTGTCCCGGGCCCCGGTATTGAGAAAGATGTCCGAGGAGGAGGCACGATGATGAGAATCCTTGTGGTGTGCGCCGCGGGCGCGTCCAGCACGTTCGTTGCCCAGCGCGTGCGCCATGCGGCACACGATCGCGGCCTGCCTTACGCGGCCTTCGCCGGCACGGAACAGTCGCTGCCGATCGATCTCGACGGCGCCGACGTCGTGCTGGTGGGTCCGCACCTGACGTACGCGCTCGAGGACATCCGCCGAGAGGCCGCTCCCCGCGGCACCGCGGTGGTGCTGCTGCCCGACGACATCTTCAGCGACCGCGACGGCTCCCGCACCCTCGCCTTCGTGCAGAGCGCCCTGGAAGGAAGGGAGGTCCTGTGAGCGCGATCACCCGCACCGTCCGCGTCGGCTCCACCAACGGTCTGCACGCTCGCCCCGCGAAGCTCTTCGCCCAGGCAGCCAAGGACTCCGGCATCCCCGTCACCATCGCCAAGGATGCCGGTGCGCCCACCAACGCCGCCAGCATCCTCGGCGTCATCGCGCTCGGTGTGGAGCGCGGCGACTACGTGACCCTGACCGCCGACGGTGACGGGGCCGAGAACGTCCTCGACACCCTGGCCGAGCTGCTGGCCACCGACCACGACGCCTGATGAACGACGAAGGAGACATGATGAGCGAGTTGCGCGGAGTGGGCATCGGGCTGGGCGTGGCCCAGGGTCCCGTTGCCCGCATGGCCGAGCCGCTCCCTGCGCCCGCCGACACGGCGAGCACACGGGATGCCGAGGAGGAGCGCGCCCGCGCCCGCGAGTCGGTCAGTGCCGTGGCCCGCGAACTGGAGAAGCGCGGTGCGCAGGCGGGAGGCGCCGCCCGCGACGTGCTGGAGGCGCAGTCGATGATGGCCGAGGACCCCGCGCTGCTGCAGGAGGTCGACGCGCGCATCGCGCAGGGCAAGACCGCCGAGTACGCCGTCTTCGACGCCTTCGCGTCGTTCCGCGAGCAGCTGACCGCCATGGGCGGCTACCTCGGCGAGCGCGCCGCAGATCTCGACGACGTCGCCCAGCGGGTCATCGCCCACCTGCAGGGGGTGCCCGCGCCGGGCGTTCCCGACCCCGGCCACCCGTTCGTGCTGGTGGCGCGCGACCTCGCCCCGGCCGACACGGCTCTGCTGGACCTCGACAAGGTGCTGGCACTGGTCACCAGCGACGGCGGCCCCACGTCGCACACGGCGATCCTCGCCCGCGAGAAGGCGATCGTCGCGGTCGTCGGCGCGGCCGGCGCGACCGAGCTGGCCAACGGCGAGACGGTGATCGTCGACGCCGCTGCTGGTGTCGTCGTCACCGACCCGTCTGCGGAGGACCTGGCGCGGGCCCAGCACCGGGCCGACGCCCGCGCGTCGGCGGCATCCGCCCCCATCACGCCCGGGGCTCTCGCCGACGGCACCCTGGTGCCGCTCCTGGCGAACCTCGGCAAGCCGGAGGGCGCCGAAGAGGCCGTCGCGCTCGGGGCCGAGGGCGTGGGACTGTTCCGCACCGAGTTCCTCTTCCTCAGTTCCAACTCCGCTCCCACCGTGGACCAGCAGCGGGAGACCTACACCCGGCTGCTCGAGGCGTTCCCCGGCAAGAAGGTCGTCGTGCGCGTGCTCGACGCCGGCGCCGACAAGCCGCTGGCCTTCCTCAACGACGCCCACGAGGACAACCCCGCCCTGGGGCTGCGCGGCCTGCGCGCACTCCGGGCGAGCGAAGACATCCTGCGCGAACAGCTCACGGCCTTGGCGCAGGCGGATGCTGCGACGGACGCCGACGTGTGGGTGATGGCGCCGATGGTGTCCACGGTCGAGGAGGCACGGTACTTCACCGAGCTCGCCCGTGACTACGACCTCAAGATGGCCGGGATCATGGTCGAGGTCCCCTCGATCGCGCTCATGGCCGACAAGGCGCTCGCCGTTGCGGACTTTGCCTCGATCGGCACGAACGACCTCACCCAGTACACCCTCGCCGCTGACCGCCTGCTCGGTTCGGTGGCCGCCTTCCAGGACCCCTGGCACCCGGCTGTGCTGCGCCTCATCCGCGAGGTCGGCCAAGCCGGCCGTGCCAACGGCAAGCCCGTGGGCATCTGCGGCGAGGCCGCCGCCGACCCGCTGCTGGCGGTTGTGCTCGTCGGACTCGGGGCCTCGACGCTGTCGATGGCGCCGACCGCCCTCGCCGACGTGCGCGCCAGCCTGCTCACCCAGACGCTCGACGATGCCCAGCGCATCGCCGAAGCCGCCCTCACCGCCGATGACGCGGCGGGGGCACGCCTCGCGGCCCAGCAAGCCGCCACCCGACAGAAGGAGACACAGCAATGACGACTGCGTCAGCACCCGCCACACAGGGGGGTAGCAAGGCGCGGGTCGGAGTCCAGCGCTTCGGCACGTTCCTGTCCGGCATGATCATGCCGAACATCCCCGCGCTCATCGCCTGGGGCATCTTCACGGCGTTCTTCATCGACGTGGGCTGGACGCCCAACGCCGACCTCGCGACCATCGTGAGTCCGTTCATCCACTACCTGCTGCCGATCATCATCGCCTACACCGCCGGCCACATGGTCTACGGCGTGCGCGGCGCGGTCGTCGGCTCGATCGCCGTCATGGGTGCCATCGCCGGGTCCGACGCGCTGATCGCGCAGTTCAACGCGACCCTGCCCGAGGGCGTGGCGCCGCTCGGCCAGATCCACATGTTCATCGGTGCGATGATCATGGGTCCGCTGGCTGCCTACACGATGAAGTGGCTCGACAAGCTCTGGGACGGCAAGATCAAGGCCGGCTTCGAGATGCTCGTCAACATGTTCTCGGCGGGCATCTGGGGCTTCGTCATGGCCATCGTCGGGTTCTACCCGGTCGCGTGGCTCGTCAACGGCCTGATGGACGTCCTCGGCAACGCGGTGGACTGGCTGGTCGAGGCCAACCTGCTGCCCCTGACGAGCATCCTCATCGAGCCGGCGAAGGTGTTCTTCCTGAACAACGCCATCAACCACGGCGTGCTCACCCCGCTCGGCATCGCCCAGGCGGACGAGACCGGCAAGTCCATCCTGTTCCTGCTCGAGGCCAACCCCGGCCCCGGTCTCGGCCTGCTGCTGGCGTTCACCTTCTTCGGAATCGGCGCCGCACGCGCATCGGCACCGGGAGCGGCCGTCATCCAGTTCTTCGGCGGCATCCACGAGGTCTACTTCCCGTTCGCCCTGATGAAGCCGGTGCTGATCGTCGCGCTGATCGCGGGCGGCATGACCGGTGTCACCACGAACATGCTGTTCGGCGCCGGGCTCCGCGCTCCGGCGGCACCGGGCTCGATCATCGCTGTGCTCGCACAGACCGCGAACGACAGCTACGTCGGCGTCATCCTGTCGGTCATCCTTTCGGCGGCAGTCACGTTCATCGTGGCGTCGCTCATCCTGCGGGCCTCGCGCAAGCGCGACCTGCTGGCCGAGGGCGACCAGTTCGCCTCCGCGGTCTCGCAGACCGAGGCGAACAAGGGCAAGACGTCGGCTGCCATGGAGGCGCTGCGCGCCTCGGGCCGCACGGACCGCGAGGGCGTGCGCGAGGGCGAGCAGGCGGTGGACCGCCTCGAGACCGAGGCCGAGACCGGTGGGCGCCTCAGCGGCGGCACCGTCGCGGTGAAGCCGGTGCGCAACATCGTGTTCGCGTGCGACGCGGGCATGGGCTCGTCGGCGATGGGCGCCAGCGTCCTGCGCAACAAGATCAAGAAGGCGGGCATCGACGATGTCACGGTCGTCAACAAGGCGATCGCGAATCTCGACCCCTCCGCCGACCTGGTCATCACGCAGAACCAGCTCACCGACCGGGCGCGCCGGCAGACGCCGGACGCGATCCACGTGTCGGTGGACAACTTCATGAACTCGCCGAAGTACGACGAGGTCGTGGAGCTGGTGCGCGAGCAGCACGACGGAGCCTGACACAGACAGCTGCGGGGCCGGGTGGCATCATGCCCCCGGCCCCGCGGCGTCTCGCATTCCGACCGCTAGCCACGCCCGCGCAGAGAGCGCAAGCCCTCTGGCCGGCGAGGAGCGAACTGAGACAGTGAAGGGGACGGATGCCGCGGCATCCGCCCGATGAAAGGGGTACGACATGGCACGCGAGGTGCTGAACGTAGGACAGGTCCGCATCCACCCGGGCTCGGTGAGCCGCGAGGACGCGATGAAGGAGGCCGCCGACATCCTCCAGGCGGCGGGGGCTGTGACCGGCGCCTACTACGACGCGATGCAGCAGCGCGAGGAGACCGTCTCGACCTACATGGGCAACGAGCTGGCCATCCCCCACGGCACGAATGAGACCAAGGAGACGATCCTGGACTCGGC
>NZ_JANJFJ010000116.1:0-12275 GCF_024626565.1 Microbacterium sp. zg.Y909 | reverse complement strand
AGGCCGCCGCTCTCGAGCGGGCGCAGGCCCTCGCCAACGGCAAGGTCGCCTCGCGCGAGCAGCGGGATGCCATCGGCGAGGCCATCGGCGGCTTCCGCTTCAACACCGCCTTCGGAAAGACCCTCTCCCGGCTCGTCCGTGCCGGCATCGGCGTGCACCACGCGGGCATGCTGCCGCGGTACCGGCGCCTCGTCGAGACGCTCGCCCAGCGGGGTCTGCTGCAGGTCATCTGCGGCACCGACACACTCGGGGTCGGCATCAACGTCCCCATCCGCACCGTCGTCATCACGGCGCTGTCGAAGTACGACGGCACGAAGATGCGCCAGCTCTCCGCCCGCGAGTTCCACCAGGTCGCCGGACGCGCGGGCCGCGCCGGCTACGACCCCTACGGCAACGTCGTCGTGATGGCGCCGGAGTGGGAGATCGAGAACGAGGCGGCGCTGCGCAGAGCCGGCGACGACGCCGCCAAGCGCAAGAAGATCGTGCGCAAGAAGGCGCCCACCGGCGTCGTCAACTGGGGTCTCGGGTCGTACGAGCGGCTCATCCAGGCCCAGCCCGAGCCGCTCGTGCCGCACCTGCAGCTCACCGCCGCGATGCTCATCAACGTCATCGGCCGGGGCGGCGACGTCTTCGGCAACGTGCGGTCGCTGGTCTTCGACAACCACGAGCCGCGCTGGCGGCAGTACGAGCTCGCCCGCCGCGCGCTGGCGATCTTCCGCACGCTCGTGGCGGCGGGGATCGTGGAATCGGGGCCGGACGGCATCCGCCTCACCGTCGACCTGCAGCCGAACTTCGCGCTCAACCAGCCGCTGTCGCCGTTCGCGCTCGCCGCCATCGAGCTGCTCGACCGCGACGTCGAGCTCGGGCGGGGGGCGGATGCCGCCGCCGGCGGGGTCGGCACCGGCCACTACGCCCTCGACGTCGTCAGCGTCATCGAGGCGACCCTCGACGACCCCCGCGCGATCCTGAACCAGCAGGAGTACAAGGCGCGCGGCGAAGCGGTCGCGGCGATGAAGCGCGACGGCATCGAGTACGAGGAGCGCATGGAGCTTCTCGAGGAGATCACCTACCCCAAGCCACTGGCCGACCTGCTCGGGCAGTCGTTCGAGGTTTTCGCGTCGAGCCAGCCGTGGGTGCGCGACTTCCACCTGTCGCCGAAGTCGATCGTGCGAGACATGTACGAGCGGGCCCTGTCGTTCGGCGAGTTCGTCGCGCTCTACCAACTCGGCCGCAGCGAGGGGCTCGTGCTGCGCTACCTCAGCGACGCGTTCCGGGCGATCCGGCAGACCGTGCCGGCCGAAGCCCGCACCGACGACCTGCTCGATGTCATCGAATGGCTCGGCGAGCTGGTGCGCCAGGTGGATTCCAGCCTCGTCGACGAGTGGGAGGCGCTGACCCACCCGACCGACGACCCCGACGCGCCTGTCGTCCCGCCCGCGCCGCCGTCGGTGCTGACCAACCGGCGCGCGTTCACGGTGCTCGTGCGCAACGAGATGTTCCGGCGCGTGCGCCTGGCCGCGCTGCAGGACGACGCGGCGCTGGAGGAGCTCGACCCCGACGTGGGCTGGCCCGACCGCCTCGACGCGTACTACGACGAGCACGAGGAGATCCTGGTGGGCGGGCCGGCGCGCTCGCCCGGGCTCTGCATGATCGACGAGTCGGACGCCGCCGAGGGCCTCTGGCGCGTGGACCAGATCATCGACGACCCGGCGGGCAACCACGACTGGCGCATCCGGGCGGAGGTGGACCTCGCGGCATCCGCCGAGGAGGGCGCCGCCGTCGTGCGCGTCACCGAGGTCGTGCGGCTGTAGCGGCCGTTGCGGGCGGCTCGCCTGTCGCAATGTGTCGCTTCGGGCGCCGGGAAGCGACGAATCGCGACAGGCGAGCGCGTGGTGGAAGCGGTGGGGTGGCCCGGCGGTGCGCCGACGGGCCGACGCGAGCAGAATGGGGCCGTGGCGACCTACCTGGCGTTCCTGCGGGCGATCAACCTGGGCGCGAAGCGCGTCTTCCCGAAGGAGGACATCCGTCGGGTGGTCCAAGAGGCGGGCTTCGCGGATGCCGCGACGTACATCAACACCGGCAATGTGCGCTTCACGACGGCCATGCGCTCCCGCGCCCGCATCGAAGACCGGCTCGAGCGGGTGTTCGCGGCGGACCGGGGGTTCGACGTGCCCGCGATCGTGTTCTCCCGCGACGAGTTCGCAGCGATCGCTGACGTCACCCGAGAGCTTTCGGCATCCCACCCCGGCCTGGCGCGCCACTACGTCTACCTGCTGAAGCAGGAGCTCACAGCCGAGGCGATCGCCGCGATCGAGGGCGCCGCGTCGGACCTCGGCGAGATGGTGGTGCGCGGCCGGGCAGCGCACGCGCTGTTGCGGCCCGGCTATCAGGAGGGCGCCGTCGATCCGCTCGGGGCGGCGAAGCTGCTGGGGGTTGGGACCAACCGCAACGCGAATGTCGTGGCCGCCATCGCCGAGCGATGGTGCTGAGCACGGGTGTGGGAATGCACCGCCCGCACACCGTGGCTTTCCGGCGGGCCGCGGCGTAACCTGTCGCCACCGACGGAGGTGATCCGATGGCCCGGTGGAGACGGCGACGACAGCGCGAGCCTTATGCCGCGGTGACGGACGAAGAGCGTATGTCGCGCTATGTGTACCTGCTCGGGACGCTCCCGCCCACCGTGATCGAGCGGGCGCATGAGGCGGCGTTCGGCCGTCTGCCGCTCGAGCAGCGGCAGGAGATGTTCGCGAAGCTGCGGCCCTTCATGTCCGAGCGGGAGCGGGTGCGTGAGCCTCAGCCGGCCCTGCTGGCGAGCGTGCTGCAGCGGCTGGCGGTCACCGGTTCGTCGGGCGCGCGCGGGAGTCTCGCCGTAGCGGAGGGCGACCGTCGCGCCGACGGCTCCGGCGGGCGTGCGGAGCACCCCGGCATCTGGCCGTTCGACGATCCGATCCTGATCGCCCTCGTGGCCGGGCACTTTCTGACGTCGGCGACGCTCGTTTCGTACTTCTCCGTCGGCGCCGGGTCGCTGGCCCTTGCGGGCGAACCCGCGTGGGTGGGCGAGATCGCGGGCGTGCCGGCCGACGGGGCCGGTGGCGGCTTCGGCGGGTCAGACGGTGGCGGCTTCGGCGGTGACGGCGGATTCGGCGGGATGGACGGCGGCGGCTTCGGCGGCGGATTCGACGGCGGCGGCGGCGGCTTCGGGGGATGACTCCAGCTCCGTGTCAGCGGCGCTGGGTAGGGTATTCGGGTGAGGGACGGGCGAGAGACGACGGATGCCGGCTGGGCGCCGGTCGACGCACCCCCGTTCGATGACTTCGAACCCCCGCCCGACGAGTGGGCACCGCCCCCCGACGATGGGTGGATGCCTCCGCCTGACGAGGCATGGACCCCGCCGCGGGCTACGCCGTCGCGAGCTGCGGCGCCGTCGCGCCGGGGCCCGGACGTCACGGCATCCGCCGGTCTGGACCTGCCGCCGCGCCGGGAGTTCACCGGTGCAGACCCCGCGGCCGTGCTCAAGGAGGTCTTCGGGTACGACGCCTTCCGCGGCGACCAGGGCGAGGTCGTCGCGCATGTCGTCGGCGGTGGTGACGCCGTCGTGCTCATGCCCACGGGCGCCGGCAAGTCGATCACCTACCAGGTGCCCGCCCTCGTGCGGCCCGGTACGGGCCTGGTGATCTCACCGCTCATCGCGCTGATGCACGACCAGGTCGACGCGCTGATCTCCAACGGCGTGCGGGCGGCATACCTGAACTCCACGCAGTCGCCGGCCGAGCGCCAGGCGGTGGAGCGCGACTACCTCGCGGGCGAACTCGACCTCATCTACGTCGCGCCCGAGCGGCTCTCGAGCGCCCAGACGACCGCGCTGCTGCAGCGCGGAAAGCTCAGCGTCATCGCGATCGACGAGGCGCACTGCGTGTCGCAGTGGGGTCACGACTTCCGGCCCGACTACCTCGCCCTCGGCGATCTTGCGGAGCGCTTCCCGGGCGTTCCCCGCATGGCGCTCACCGCCACGGCGACGCGCGCGACGCACGAGGAGCTCACCCAGCGGCTGCACCTGCCCGAGGCGCGCCACTTCGTCGCGAGCTTCGACCGGCCCAACATCCAGTACCGCATCGTGCCGAAGGTCGACCCGCGCCGCCAGCTCGTGTCGTTCATCCGCTCCATGCCCGAGGGCTCCGCCGGCATCGTGTACGCGCTCAGCCGCAAGTCGGTCGAGCAGACCGCCGAGTACCTGCGCACGCAGGGCCTCGACGCGCTGCCCTACCACGCGGGGTTGGATGCCGGTATGCGGGCGCGGCACCAGTCCCGGTTCCTCCGCGAGGACGGCGTCGTGATGGTGGCGACGATCGCGTTCGGAATGGGGATCGACAAGCCCGACGTGCGCTTCGTCGCCCACATCGACTTGCCGAAGTCGGTCGAGGGGTACTACCAGGAGACCGGCCGCGCGGGGCGCGACGGCGAGCCGGCGATGGCGTGGATGGCCTACGGCCTCGGCGACGTGGTGCAGCAGCGACGGCTCATCGACCAGAGCCCCGGCGACCGCACGTTCAAGATGCGCATGGGGCAGCACCTCGACGCCATGCTGGCCCTCTGCGAGACCGTCGAGTGCCGCCGGCAGAACCTGCTGGGGTACTTCGGCCAGCAGTCCGAGCGCTGCGGCAACTGCGACACGTGTCTCGAAGCTCCGGAGACGTACGACGGCCTGGTGCCGGCGCAGAAGCTGCTGTCGACGATCGTGCGGCTGCAGCGCGAGCGCAACCAGTCGTTCGGCGCGGGGCACCTCATCGACATCCTGCGCGGCGCCGACACCGAGCGGATCCGGCAGCAGGGCCACGAGCGGCTCTCGACCTACGGGCTGGGGGCGGACCTCACCGACCAGGACTGGCGCTCGATCGTGCGGCAGTTGCTGGCCCGCGGCATCCTCGTCGCGCGCGGAGACTACGGCACGCTCGCGCTGGGCGAACCCGCCGCCGCCGTGCTGCGCGGCGAGGCCGACGTGCCGCTGCGCCGCGACACGATCGGGCGACCGGCGGCGGCTGCGCGGGTGCGCAAGGCGTCGGCGGCCGACAGCCTGGGCGAGGGCGACCGCGGGCTGTTCGAGGCCCTGCGTGCGTGGCGTGCCGAGACTGCGCGCGAGCAGGGCGTGCCGGCGTACATCGTCTTCGGCGACGCGACGCTGCGGGCGCTCGCCGAGCACCGCCCCCGCACGCTCGCGGACCTGGACGGCATCACGGGCATCGGCGCCAAGAAGCGCGAGGCCTACGGCGAGTCCGTGCTCGCCGTCATCGCCGCCGCCGAGTGAGTACTCGCGTCGCCGAGTGAGCCCCGCCGAGATACTCCGTCATTTCCGGGGTGTTCATCCGCACGAGCAGGTCGAAGTCATTCGGATGCCAGCGTTCGAGAGTCACCACCACCGCTGCCCCCTCCCGGGACCGATTGAACACCGATCGCGGCGATCACTGCCAGAGTGTGCACCGGACGGTCACGGCGTTGCTCCTCGGCGGGGTCCTTTTCTGCGCACGACGATGACCAGTGCGGTGATGATCCCCGCGACGACGACCGCAACCAGGCCCACGGAGACGGCGATCCCCGCGGGGCCGAGCGGCCCGAGGGGGTCCGCCTGAACCGGTGCGGCCGCAGCATCCTCGTCGGCAGGGGCCGGGGCGGCATCCTCGGGCGAAGCGCCCGATTCGCGTGCGACGGCGTCGGCGACCTGCTCCGCGCTGGGGATGCCGTAGGGCCGATCCATCAGCGGATTCTCGTCGGCGTAGCTCGTAGGGTCGCTCTGCAGCAGCGTGGCGGGCCATGCCGCGCCGTAGCCATAGCCCGTTTCGGGCTCGTACATGGGCTCGTGGATGCTGCCATTGGTCGTGTGGATGAGCGCCTGTACCAGCTGATTCCCCGATGCCTCGGGGTAGCGCTGGGTTGCGAGGGCGAGCATGCCCGCCACGAGTGGCGCGGCGTAGGAGGAGCCGGATCCCGACCGGCTCTCGTCCCAGCCCACTCCCGGCACGCCGACGGTGGGGATGCCCACCCCCGCGGCGACCACGTGCGTCTCCTCGCGGACGAACGGCTGCCCGTCCGCGTCGGTCTGGAGCATGCCGGACCTGTCGACCGCGGCCGCGGCGATCACGCCGTTGATAATTCCGAGCGATCGCTGCGCCAGGCCGGTTTCGGGTTCGACGTGGAGTTGATGATCACGACGCCCTTCGCAATGGCCTCGGCGCTCACCGCACCGTCGCCCTCTTCGCTCTCCCAAGGCTCGCCGACAGAGGTCGTGAAGATGTCGGCGCCGTCATCGATGGCCCGCTGCAGCCCGAGACCGAAGTGGCTGAGCACGTCCGGATCCTCACGAGAGGTGCACTCCCCGTCGCCGTCGGCGCGACCTGTTCCGTAGAAGATCACGTCGGCGTCGGGCGCGATGCCCCGGATGCCACCGGCGCCGGCACTGTTGCCGATCAGCATCGCTGCCATCGCCGATCCGTGCTCGGAACCGCGAGTCACCTCGGCGCTCACGGTTTCATCGCCCTCTTCGCACAGCGTGCCCTCGGCGACCGTGAGGGAGCGGCCCTCGAAGACGGGCAGGTCTGGATTGATCCGCTCGTCCATGACGGCGATCGTGACGCCCTCGCCTGTCCACCCCTGCTCGTGGATGGCGGCGATGTCGTAAGTGTCCCACCACCACAACGGCGCGGGCGCGGTCGATGCGGTGGCCACGCTGGACCGCCCCACCACCACGAGCGCGGCGGCAAGCGCAACGACGACTGCGCGGCTTGCGCGCCTTCCGGCATCCCCGTGTCGTTTCGACGACCTCACTGCGGACATCCTCCTGTCGGCTCTCAGCCGTCGAAGACCCTGTGGCACCTCACCGGGCGCGGAGCGCCACACAGAAACCTAGAGGGATGCCGGTCGCCGTCGCCAACCTCGATCGAGGTCTTGACAAGGAGAACGGCAGGCCGGTTCGATCCGCGGTCAGGCACCCCGGCGAGCGAGGGGTCGTCGGCTCGCCACGCGAATACTCACTCGGCACCGCGAATACTCGGCACCGCGAATACTCACTCGCGAGCGGAGGGTGTGGGGGTGACACAACGCGGGGGCGGCACGGCGGCGGATGCCGGTGTGGAGACTGTCCAAACGGCTTGAGGGGTTGTTGTGGGACACCTACGGTCGGAGGATTCCGTCCCACCTCGCCGAAGGGTGCATCATGACCGACGCTGCCGTCCGTCCCCGCAAACCCGCCACCAGCAAGCGCACGCCCGCCGGTGGCGCGCCTACCGCCGCGCACACCGCCGACGAGGCTCACGAAGCGCGCATCGACATCGACGCCGTCACCGACCTGCTGCTGGGCACCTGGGCCGACACGCGGCGCGAAGCGCGCGAGATGGTCAAGGACCCCGCCCTCTGGCGCGTCGATGGCCTGTCGATGGCCGAGCACCGCGAGCGCGTGCTCGAGCAGCTGCGCATCGTGGTGAGCCACGGCGGCTCGCGACGCGCCTACCCGAAGGAGTACGGCGGACTCGACGACAACGGCGCCAACGTCGCCGCGTACCTGGAGCTGGTGCTCGCCGACCCGAGCCTGCAGGTCAAGGCCGGCGTGCAGTGGGGCCTGTTCGGCTCGGCGATCCATCACCTCGGCACCAAGCCCCACCACGACAAGTGGCTGCACGACGTGATGACCCTCGACCTGCCGGGCGCCTTCGCGATGACCGAGACCGGCCATGGCTCCGACGTCGCCGCGATCGGCACCACGGCGACCTACGAGCCCGAGGCCGAGGAGTTCGTCATCCACACCCCGTTCCGGGGCGCGTGGAAGGACTACCTCGGCAACGCGGCCCTGCACGGACGCGCGGCGACGGTGTTCGCCCAGCTGATCAGCGGCGGCGTCAACTACGGCGTGCACTGCTTCTTCGTGCCGCTGCGCGACGAGAACGGCGAGTTCCTCCCCGGCGTCGGCGGTGAGGACGACGGCGTCAAGGGCGGGCTCAACGGCATCGACAACGGCCGCCTGCACTTCGACCAGGTGCGCATCCCTCGCACGAACCTGCTCAACCGCTACGGCGACATCGCCCCCGACGGCACCTACTCCAGCGAGATCGCCAGCTCTGGGCGTCGCTTCTTCACGATGCTCGGCGCACTCGTACAGGGGCGCGTCTGCATCGAGGGTGCGGCCACCAACGCCACCGCGCTGGCGCTTCACATCGCCGTCACCTACGCCAACCAGCGTCGCCAGTTCGACAGCGGCAGCGGCACCGACGAGGTCGTGCTGCTGGACTACGCCCAGCACCAGCGTCGCCTGCTGCCGCGCCTGGCGGAGGTGTACGCGCAGCATTTCGCCGGCGACGAGCTGATCAAGAAGTTCGATGGCGTCTTCAGCGGACGCAAGGACACCCCTGACGAGCGCGAGGACCTCGAGACGCTCGCGGCGGCACTGAAGTCGATGTCGACCTGGAACGCGCTGGACACGATCCAGGAGTGCCGGGAGGCGTGCGGCGGAGCCGGCTTCCTTGCGGAGAACCGGCTCGTGGGCCTGCGCGCCGACCTCGACATCTACGCCACCTTCGAGGGTGACAACACCGTGCTGCTGCAACTGGTGGGCAAGCGCCTGCTCAGCGACTTCGCGAAGCAGTTCAAGGGCGCGGATGCCGCAGCGCTCGCCCGCTTCGCCGTCGGTCAGACCGCAGGCAAGGTCTTCCACGGCGCCGGCCTGCGCCGCCTCGGACAGACCGTCACCGACTTCGGCTCCACCGCCCGCTCGGTCGAGCTGGGCCTGCGCGCCGACCAGCAGCACGACCTGCTGTCCGGACGGGTGCAGCAGATGGTCGCCGACATCGCCGGGCGGCTGCGTCCCGCGGCGAAGATGTCGCCGACGGATGCCGCGGCGCTCTTCAACGAAAACCAGTCCGAGCTCATCGAGGCCGCCCGCGCTCACGCGGAGCTGCTGCAGTGGGAGGCCTTCACCGACGGTGTGAACCGCGCCGCCGACGACGGCACCCGCCAGGTGCTCACGTGGCTGCGTGACCTGTTCGGGTTGTCGCTCATCGAGAAGCACCTCGCCTGGCACCTCATCCACGGCCGGCTGTCGACGCAGCGCGCCGCCTCGGTCTCGCGCTACATCGACCGCCTGTGCGGCCGGCTGCGCCCGCACGCCCAGGACCTCGTCGACGCGTTCGGCTTCGAGCCCGAGCACCTGCGCGCGCCGATCGCGTCGGGCGCGGAGCACGAGCGTCAGGAAGAGGCGCGCGCCCACTACGCGGCGCTCGCCGCCGCGGGCAACGCCCCGGTGTCGGAGAAGTCGCTGCGCAAGAAGTGACGCGCCGTCGGCCTCGCCTGTCGCAAATGGCGGTATAGCGTCCCGCCCAGCCGCACTTTGCGACAGGTGAGCCTGGGGAAGGGGGATGCCGCGCCCCTTGGCAGGCGAGCGCCCCACCCCGGCCGCACAGGCAACCGGCCGGGCAGCCGTGGCACGGACAGGGCCATAGGGTGGCGGGGTGAATCCCGACATCCGCCTCGGCACGGACGGCTTCGCCCGCTGCGCGTGGGCGGGCGATGACCCCGAGTACGTGCGGTACCACGACGAGGAGTGGGGCCGGCCCCTGCACGGCGATCGTGCACTGTTCGAGAAGACGAGCCTCGAGGGGTTCCAGGCTGGTCTGTCGTGGATCACGATCCTGCGCAAGCGCCCGCGGTTCCGGGAGGTCTTCGCCGGTTTCGACCCCGCCGCCGTCGCCGCCTTCGATGAGAGCGATGTCGAGCGCCTCATGGCGGATGCCGGCATCATCCGCAACCGGGCGAAGATCCTCGCTGTCATCGGCAACGCCCGCCTCGTCGCAGAGATGGCTGCGGGGGAGCTCGACACCCTGATGTGGTCGTTCGCGCCGCCGCGACACCCTCGGCCCGCCACCTTCGCCGAGGTGCCGCCCACCAGTGCCGAGTCCGTCGCCCTCTCGAAGGAGCTGCGCCGCCGCGGCTTCCGGTTCGTCGGGCCGACGACCATGTACGCGCTCATGCAGTCGGCGGGAATGGTCGACGATCACGTCGCGGGGTGCTGGCGGGCATAGCACCGCCGGCGGGGAGCGCGACCCCGCATGGGGAGTTCTCCCCACCGCGAGGGGGTGCGGCGTCCCGCTAGGGTGGACGAGGCGCCGACCCCTGGTCGGACCGACGCCACGCACATCGCCGATGAGACAAGGGGGCCTGTCTTCGTGAGGTCCTTTGCGTGGCTGCGTGCGCGTCCGCGTACGCTCGCGTCGGCGAGCGTCATCACGGTCTCAGCCGTCGCGATCACCACCATGGCCTTCCTCTACGAGGGCTTCCCGACCACCGACGTCGAGCTGAACGACGGCTCCGTCTGGGTCACCAAGCAGGACAGCTACCTCGTCGGCCGCTACAACGACGCCTCGCAGGTGCTCGACGCGGGGCTGCGCACCGTCTCGGACACCTACGACATCGTGCAGGACGGCCGCACGGTGATCGTCGTAGACGAGGCCAACGCCACCCTCGCGCCCGTCGACGTGACCACCGTCGCGACCGTCGGCGACATCGACATCCCCGCCGGGGCCACCGTCGGTGTCGGCGCTGGCACCGTCTCGGTGCTCGAGCCGCAGGACGGCACGCTGTGGATGGCTCCGGCCTCGGGCCTGCAGGCCATCGCCCCCACCAACGACCCCGTCGCCGAGTTCGGCGAGGGCGCCGTGTCTGCCACCGGCACCGACGGCACGGTCTACGTCGCCTCCCCCGAGCAGGGCACAGTCACCACCCTGCGGCTCGGGCAGGAGGTGCCGGAGTCCTCGAGTCAGACCGTCGAGGGTCTCGACGAGGGCGATGCGCTGGCGATCACGGTCGCCGGTGCCACGCCGGTGGTGCTGAACCTCACCGACGCGCGACTGTGGGTGCAGGGGCTGGGCATGCGGGACCTCGACGATGTCGATGACGCGGTGCTGCAGCATCCGTCGCCCTACGCACAGCACGTCAGCTACGCCACCGCCACAAGCCTGGTCACCGTGCCACTCGGCGACGGCCCGGTCGCCGAAACCGAGGCGGGAGCCCCGGGCGCACCGGCCGCCCCCGTGTCGCTGAAGGGGTGCGTGTACGGTGCGTGGGGCGGCTCGGCCCGGTTCGTGCGCGACTGCCCGCAGGACCGCGACGACCTCGTCGCCGACATCCCCGGCATGAGCCCGGATGCCACGGCCGTCTTCCGCGTGAACCGCGACGTGGTGGTGCTCAACGACGTCGCCACGGGCTCGGCCTGGACGGTGACCCAGTCGCTCGAACTCATCGACAACTGGGACGACATCATCCCGCCCGAAGGCGGAGACGAGACCGAGCAGACCTCCACCGAGGTGTCGGAGGAGACCTCGCTTCCCGAGCGCACCGAGGTGAACCACCCGCCGGTGGCCGAGGACGACGACTTCGGCGTTCGCCCGGGCCGCACCACGGTTCTGCCCGTGCTCGACAACGACAACGACCCCGACGGCGACGTGCTCACCGCGACCGCGCAGGGAGGGGTGTCGGTGGGCGAGCTCTCGCCCATCTACGGCGGTCGGGCCCTGCAGGTGACCGTGCCCGAGAACGCCACGGGGAGCGACACCTTCACCTACGAGGTGAACGACGGCAGGCCGGGAGGCACCGATCAGGCGACGGTGTCGCTCGAGGTGCGCCCGTGGTCGGTCAACCAGCCGCCGCTGCAGCGCAAGATTCCGGTGGTCATCGTCGAGCAGGGCGGTCAGATCACGTACGACACGCTGCTGGACTGGATGGACCCCGACGGCGACGACATGTTCCTGCGTGCGGCGACCACCGACGGCGGCGACGAGGTCGACTTCACCTCTGCGGGCGAGATCACCTTCCGCGCCATCGGCTCGGTGCAGGGCCGGCGGGAAGTGACGATCACGGTCTCCGACGGCCAGGAGGACACTGTCGGCGTCGTGCAGGTGGATGTGCGCCCCGTGGGCTCGACCAAGCCGATCACGTCGCCGGACCACGTCGTGGTGCGCGTGGGCGAGAAGACGACGATCTCGCCGCTCGACAATGACATCTCGCCCAGCGGTGCGCCGCTGCGACTCGCCCGCGTCACCGAGGTCGCCGGCGCCCAGCTCTCGCCGGATTACAACGCCGGCACCTTCTCCTTCTCTTCGTCCACGCCCGGCGTGTACTACGTGCAGTACCTCGCCACCGACGGGCCGCAGACCGTCATCGGGCTCGTGCGCGTCGACGTGCTCGCCGCCGCCGACCCCGACGAGAAGCCCATCGCGGTGCGCGACGTCGCGCGGCTGCCG
>NZ_JANJFJ010000115.1:0-12343 GCF_024626565.1 Microbacterium sp. zg.Y909 | reverse complement strand
CGTGCCGGGCGGCACGTCGCCGACGCCGGTCGGGCAGCCACATCCCGCGGTACCAGTTGAGCGCGCCGCGCAGCGCTTGCGGGCCCGAGAGGAATCGCTGGTATTCCTGAGCCAGGTCGGCGGGGAGCCCCGATGCGACGAGCAGCCGGGCGAGCCGAGGTCGCAGCAGCGCTTCGGGCAGCCACGGCAGCTGGAAGAACCCGATGTACAGCGACCGCAGCCCCTGCGCCGACGACAGCAGCGATCGCAGCATCGCGCGGGGGTGAGGGGTGGATAGCACCGTCAGCCCGGTGAGGCGGTGCGGGGATGCCGCGGCCATGCGCCATGCGACGAATCCGCCCCAGTCGTGGCCGACGAGATGCACGCGGTCGACGCCCAGGGCATCGAGCAGCGCGGTCACGTCGCCGACGACGTCGACCGCGCGGTAGTCGCGCCGCCGGCGAGGCCGCGCGCCCGGGGAGTATCCGCGCTGGTCGAAGGACACCACGCGGGCGCTCGCTGTTGTCAGCAGGGGCGCCACCGCGTCCCACGTGCGGCGCGACCCAGGGAATCCGTGCAGCAGCACTACGGTCGGGCCGTCGAGCGGTCCCGTGTCGGAGACGTCGAAGCGGAGGCTCCCGCGGCGGAAGTCGTGCAGGCGAGTCTGCGGCATCCTCCATCTTCATCGTCAGGCGCGGCCCGTGCACAGGGGGTTGCGTGGCGCGAGTGGCCGCGTACGGGTTCGGGGCGCCGCGCCGAACTGAGGGGATCTGCCCGGATGAGGGCGTCCTGGCCGAGGTCGCCCTCATTTCGACCGATCCCCTCATTCCGGAGCGCGCGTGGGTCGGCCATACCCCCTACGGGTGGCCGGATCCCGTCGCACCGTGACGGCTTGCCGCCTTTTCCGGCGGCGCCGCGCCCCGGCAGGATGAGGGCATGAGCCCGACCTCCGACACCGCCCTGCTCGTCGTCGACGCGCAGGAGTCTTTCCGGCAGCGCCGCGACGACTGGGCCGCCACCGCCAACCCGCGGGTCTTCGACAACATCGCCCTGCTCGTCGCGCATGCGCGCAGCGTCGGCGACAGCGTGGCGTGGGTGACGCATTCCGAGCCCGGCACCGGGGGAGTGTTCGACCCCGACTCCGGCTTCGTGCGGGTCGTTGCCGAGCTCGATCCCCGGGCCGACGAGATCCAGGTGACGAAGACCACCGTCAGCGCGTTCACCTCCACCGACCTGCAGCAGCAGCTCGCGGCTCGCGGCATCGGCCGGCTGGTCGTCTGCGGCATCCGCACCGAGCAGTGCTGCGAGACCACGGCGCGGATCGCGGGCGACATCGGGTTCGCGGTGGAGTTCGTGACGGATGCCACGACCACCTCGCCGATCCCGGCCGGTCCGGGGTACGCCGCGCTCGCCGGTGACGAGCTGATGCGGCGGACCGAGAGCGTGCTGGGTGGGCGGGAGTTCGCCACGATAACCTCGACCGCCCGACGCGTGCGCGACGTCGCGATCCGGCCACTATCGGCCTGATCCGCCCCGGTATATCCTGGCCGTAGATCGCGCCCGAGCGGTCTACGCGGAGGCGCGGCTGTCGTGAATGCGGTGCGGTGATGCCCGCCAGCCGACGTTGGTCAACGCGCGACTGCGCATCGACACGTCACCGAAGTGCGGCCCGACGAATGGAGCGGACATGAATGTGCTCGTGGTCTACGAATCCCTGTGGGGCAACACCGAGCAGATCGCTCGTGCTGTGGCCGAGGGGTGTGACCGCGGCGGCACAGTGCACGTCGTGGATTCGGATTCTGCGCCTACCTCGATCGAAGGGTTCGATCTCGTCGTCGTGGGGGGACCGACACACGCCTTCTCTCTGACGCGCCCGGCGACCCGCGCGGATGCCGTGCAGTCCCACTCGGCGCCTCACGCGCCGGACCGCGGCATCCGTGAGTGGCTGGATCAGCTCGACGCCCTGTCCTCGCCCGTTCCCGCCGCCGTCTTCGACACCCGCGTCGACAAGCCGCGTCTGCCAGGCTCTGCGGCCAAGGTCGCGCGAAGGGAACTGCGCTCACTCGGATTCGACACGACGTCCAAGCCCGAGACCTTCCGTGTCCGCGGATACGCGGGCCCGTTGCTCGATGGCGAGGTGGAGCGCGCCAAGCGCTGGGGGAGGGAAATGGCCGCCGCGGCATCCGGCAGCGCCGACAGCGGGTTGAAGGCCTCGCCATAGGGGGCGGCGAGTTGCAGCTGTGGTCAGACCATGGCTAGTCTTGAAACGATTCACCGGAATCGCGACAAGGGAGTGACCATGGCCATCGACCGTCCGACCATCGAGCAGTACCTCGCCAACATGGGCGCGGCCGGGCACCGTATCTGCGAGATCGACGCGAGCGAGGCCGGGGCCGGCAACATCTCGATCTGCCTCGACGAGCTTTCGCGCGTTCGTCAGCTCTTCCCGGTCTCCGAGCGCATCGAGCTGCCGCTGGCGGCGCCCGCCTTGGCAGGGCGCACGCTGCTCGTCACCGGATCGGGGCGGCGACTGCGCCAGATCGCCGAGAACCCGCTCGCTGCCATCGCGGCGGTGATCGTGGATGCCGACGGCGTGAGTGCCGAGATGCTCTCGTCGCCGCAGCGCCAGTTCGACGCGCTCACGAGTGAGTTCAACTCGCATCTCGCGGTGCACGACGATCAGGTCGGCCGGCGCGGGCTGGACTTCCACGCGGTGGTGCACGCGCAGCCGCCGCACCTGACCTACCTCAGCCACGTGCCGACGTATCGGGACACCGAGACGATGAACCGCCGCATCCTGCGATGGGAGCCGGAGTCGATCGTGGCCCTCCGCGACGGCATCGGCGTGCTGGAGTTCATGGTGCCCGGATCCGCCGAGCTCATGGCTGCCAACGTGCAGGGCCTGCGCGAGCACGAGATCGTGCTGTGGAGCAAGCACGGCGTCATGGCCCGCTCGGATCTGTCGGTCACCCGTGCCGTGGACCGGGTGGAGTACGCCGAGACCGGCGCGAAGTACGAGTACATGAACCTCACCGCAGGCGGCCACGGCGAGGGGCTGAGCGCGGACGAGATCCGTGCCGTGGCCGACGCCTTCGGCGTGACATCGCGCTGGGTCTCCTGACGCGTCCGGCGATCGGCTGACCGCGCCCCCCGGGGCGGCACACGTCCGCCTCCCCGGGGTGGAGACTGGGTTCGTGCACATCGAGTTCGACTCCACCGTGTTCCGGTGGGATGCCAGGCCCGAGACGTGGCTGTTCACCGACGTGCCGGAAGAGCTCAGCGAGGACATCCGCGAGGTGACCGGCCCCTTCACGCGCGGGTTCGGCGCGGTGCGGGTCGAGGCGACCGTGGGCGGCACGACGTGGCGCACGTCGATCTTCCCCAGCTCCTCCGGTCGCTACTGGCTGCCGCTCAAGCGCGCCGTCCGCGAAGCGGAGTCCTTGCATGAGGACGGCCCGGTGACGGTTCGCATAGAGGTCCTCGACGCGTGAGGGGTACTCGCGCGTCTGCGCGAACGAGAGCAGCCCTGCCGAGCGCCCGGCCGCGCCGTCAGTCCCGTCGTCGACGGGACGTCCACAGCAGGTAGCCGCTCAGGCTCGTGAACGCGGTGAGCACGGCACCGGTGATGGCGCGCTGCCACGTGCGCAGGCGGTTGTCGCGGCCCATCAGCTGGCCGATGCTGTTGATGAGCGCCGCCGTGATGATGCCGGCGACCACGCGGTTGCCGATGCGCTCGGCGCGGGCGAAGAGCGGGACGAGCTCTGTCGCGCGCAGGTGGACCTCGATGCCGTTGTCATCGACCGACTCGATCAGCCGGCGAAGACGCGTGGGCAACTCGAGCATGAGCGCACCGGCATCGATCGACGCGCGTCCCATGCGCTTGGACAGCGCCTCGAACGACAGCCGACGGCGGATGAGGCGGCGGGCGTAGGGCGTGAGCACCGCGTTCAGGTCGAACGCGGGATCTAGCTGCACGCCCACCCCCTCGATGACGACGAGCGTGCGCACCACGAGGGAGATCTCGTGCGGCAGCTGCAGGTGGCTCTCGCGGAGGATGCGGAGCAGGTCGGTGACCATGCGGGTGAAGTGGATGTCGCCGAGGGGCTTGTCGAAGTGCTGCGAGAGGAACGACGCCACACTCGCGCGCAGGGCTCGCCGGTCCACCGACCCCTGGGTGACGGACAGCTCGATCAGTGCGTTGGCGAGGGCTTCGGCGTCGCGGGTCCCCGTGCCGATGAACACATCGGCGAGCTGCTCGGCCAGTTCTTCGCTGAGCTCGCCGACCATGCCGAAGTCGATGAAAGCGAGCGTGCCGTCGGGGTGGACGAAGAGATTGCCGGGATGCAGGTCGGCGTGGAAGAACCGGTCCTCGAAGATCATCGTCAGCACGATCTTTCCGCCCGCCGCGGCGAGCGCGCCGGCGTCGATGCCTGCAGCATCCAGGGCTTGCCGATCACTCACCTTGATGCCGGTCATGCGCTCGAGAGTGAGCACGCGGGAGGTGGTGGTCTCCCAGAACACGCGAGGGATCATCACCCCGCGGCGTGCGGCGAAGTTCTGCGCGAACCGCTCGGCATTGCGGGCCTCGCGCAGGTAGTCGAGCTCCGCGCGCAGCGTGTCGGAGAACTCCTTCACGATGCCGGTGATGTTGTAGGAGCGGGCCAGTGACGACACCTTCGCCGCTCGGCCGGCGAGGGTGTTGATGATCTCGAGGTCGTCCTGCACCTGCCGGACCACCTCGGGGCGGCGCACCTTCACCACGACGGGCGTGCCGTCGCCGAGGGTCGCCGCGTGCACCTGACCGATCGAGGCGGATGCCATCGGGGTCCAATCGAACGACGCGAAGAGTTCCTCCGGGTCGCTGCCCAGCTCCTGGTGGACGGTCTCCCGGATCTGCTCGGCGGGCACCGCGGGTCCGGCATCCTGCAGCTTCGACAGCTCGGTGATGTAGGCCGGCGGCAGCAGGTCGGTTCGCGTCGACAGCAGCTGACCCAGCTTGATGAACGTAGGACCGAGGTCCTCGAGGACCAAGCGCAGCTGGGTCGGCGCGTCAGCCGGCGGCGCGGGCGGAGTGCCGGCTGCGGCCCGCCGGCGCGCGGGGAGGAACCGCGTGATGCCGAGCTCGCCGGCGAGGAAGTCCAGACCGTGCCGGGCGAGGGTGTCGGCGATCTCCTGATACCGGCCCAGCGGTGGTGGCTGCATCGCCCCATCATCCCGAACGGTCGTGCCCGCCGACAAGGGCGGCCGGACGTCCTTGTGTCGGCGCGGTGCCCGGGTGATGCTGTGGGCAGTCGATGCGGGCAGCTGTCGCCCCCGCTTCCCCCCCCCCGCTCGCTCTGGAGGTCGCCGCACGTGACGAAGGCCACGGTCGAGAGCGGGGAATGGCCCCCCGGCATCTCCTTTCTGCGCCTCGGGTCGGGCGCGGCGCTGGTGTACCTCCCCGGACTGTCCGGCAGCCCGCACCTGCCGTCCGGCGCGGGGCTGTGGATGCAGGGCCGGCTGCTGGCGCCCTTCGCGCGGCGGCGTGAGGTGGTGTGGCTGCATTGGTCCGAGGGTCTGGAGCCGCCGGTGTCGATGGCGCAGATCGCGGCCAGGTCGGCGGCGGCGATCGCGTCGCACCTTCCCGCGCCGGTCGACGTGGTGGGCGTGTCGACTGGGGGGAGCGTGGCGCTGCAGCTGGCGCTGGACCACCCGCACCTCGTCCGCCGGCTGGTCGTCGTCTCCGCGGCCTATCGCCTGAGCGACCACGGCAGGCTGGTGCAGCGAAGCCTCTCTGCCGCGGTGCACACGGGTCACACCCGGCGTGCCGGCGCGATCATGGCGGCGGAGGTCGCGGCATCCACGCCCGCGGCGGTCGTGTTCGGCGCGGCGGGGTGGCTGATGGGACGCAGCACGTTCGCCCACGCGGGCGCCGAGCTGCTCGCGGTCATCGAGGCCGAAGACGACTTCGACGTGGGGGAGCGGTTGGCAGAGATCGCCGTGCCGACGCTCGTCATCGGGGCGGAGCGCGACCGCTTCTACTCGCCGGAGCTCTTCCGCGGCACCGCCGAGCGCATTCCCGGTGGCTGGGCGATCGTGTACCCCCGGGCTGGGCACCTGGGGACCACGCTGCACCGGCGGTACCACCGGGATGTGCTGGCGTTCCTGGACGGTCGTTGAGCGAGCGCAGCGAGACGAAACGCGCCGCTCATCCGGTCGGCTCCCCGAACCAGCGCGTCAACGCCCGGTCGAGCCCGGCGGCGTCCTCACCCCGCCACGCGATGTGGCCGTCCGGGCGCAGCAGGACCGCCGCGGCATTCATCTGGGCGCTGCGGTCGACCACGAGATCGACGCGATCCGACCAGCCCGTGGCATCCAGCTCGCCGGTGGGGTCCAGCAGCAGCCCCCGCCCGTCGCGCATGCGCTCGTACAGGCGGCCGTGCGTGAGGGCGACGTCCCGCTGGCGCCCGCCGATCTGCGGCGCCGGGTCGCCGACGTCGTATCGGATGCCGATGGCCGTGATCTTCTCGATCAAGCGACGGTTGACCTCGGGGATGGTCATCAGCTCGGTCATCAGGCGGCGCACCGCCTGCGGGCCGGAGGCTGTCAACGTCAGCTCGCTCTGCGCGCGCGTGAGGGAGAGCACATCGTCGGCAACGGGGCGGCGCTCGGACTCATAGGTGTCCAGGAGGTGTGGTGGCGCCCAACCGCGCAGCTCGGCGGCCAGCTTCCAGCCGAGATTGACGGCGTCCTGGATGCCGAGGTTGAGGCCCTGGCCGCCGAGGGGAGGGTGCACGTGGGCCGCATCGCCCGCCAGCAGCACGCGCCCGACGCGGTAGCGCTCGGCCAGCCGCGTGGCGTTGCCGAAGCGCGAGAGCCAGCGCGGGGAATGCGCGCCGAAGTCGGTGCCCGCGTGGCGGCGCAGCTGTGCGCAGAACTCGCCGAGCGTCGGCGGCGTGGTGCGGTCTTCTGCGACGCCGTCGGCGGGGACGACCACGCGGTAGCGGCCCTCGCCCGAGGGGCCGGCGCCGAACCCGCGCTGCGTCCGCCGCACCTCGGCCGTCACCGCTGCCACGGTCCCGGGCGGGGCGGTGAGCTCCATCTCGCCCAGCAGCCACTGCATCGTGGCGGGTTCGCCGGGAAAGCCGATGCCGGCCAGGCGACGCACCGTGCTGCGCCCGCCGTCGCACCCGACGGCGAACCGCGCACGCAGTGATGTGCCTTCCGTCAGACCCATCTCGATGCCGTCGTCGTCCTGCGTCAGCGCGACGACGGTCGAGCCGCGCCGGATGTCGGCGCCCAGCGCGGCGGCGTGCTCGGTCAGCAGGCGATCAGTCAAGGGCTGCGGAATGCCGAGGATGTAGCCGTGGGCGGTGTCGAGGTCCTCCGGCCAGGGGCTGTCGATGCCGGCGAAGTACCCGCCGATCCGGTACTGCGTGCCGTGCGCGAGGAATCGGTCCAGCAACCCGCGCTGGTCGAGCAGCTCGACGCTGCGCACATGCAGCCCGAGCGAGCGCACCTGCGGCGACGGGGCGTCGTCCTTTTCGAGAACGACCACCCGAACGTCGTGAAGCCGCAGCTCCGCCGCGAGCATCATGCCCGTCGGTCCGCCGCCCACGATGATCACGTCGAACATGACACGCCCCCTGCTCCCGGCTGCCCACCCCGGCTGCCGCCCTGACTGTCCGCCCCGGCTGGCCCGCAGCATCTGGCCCGTAGTATCTGGCCCGCAGCGGCGAGGCCGCCCATCCTGCCCCCGCGAGGGGGTCTTGCCGCAAGCCCCCGTCGGCCCGATATCCTGGACATGGCAGGGAGAAGTCCCTGCCATCGTCGTATCGGGAGACAGCCGGCCGGACATGGGCTTCACGCGCGAGCAGCTGCAGGCGTTCCGCGACACGAGCGTGCCCGACCTCATGCCGCCGCACCCGCGATTGGTGTTCGTCGGCATCAACCCGGGGCTGTGGACCGCGGCGACCGGCGTGCACTTCGGTCACCCCGGCAACCGGTTCTACCCGGCTCTCTTGGCCGCCGGCATCCTTCCCCGCCTCCCGCGCATCGCCGACGACGGCATGCCGCCGCGCGATCGCGACATGCTGCTGAACGCCGGTATCGGCATCTCGAATCTCGTGCCGAGGGCGACGGCGCGCGCCGATGAGCTGTCGCGCGAAGAGCTGCGGGCGGGCGCCCGGCGGCTCGAGACGGATGCCGCGGGGTGGGGTGCCGCGGTGATCGCCATCGTCGGCATCACCGCCTACCGGCAGGGTTTCGGCAGGCCACGCGCGACGGCGGGGCGGCAGAGCGAGACGCTCGGCGGTTCGCAGCTGTGGGTGGTGCCGAACCCGAGCGGTCTCAACGCGCACGACACCGTCGCCTCGCTCGCCGCGGCGTATGCCGAGCCGGCGCGGGCGGCGGGCCTCGACGTCGGCGGCGCTGGCGCTGGCGCTGTCGCTGCCGGTGCGGGTGGGGGGCGGTGAGCATGTCGCCGGCGGCGGGCTCCGCCCGTGCGCCGGTGCTGCTGGCGCTGCCGTTCGAGGGGCGATGGCTGGTGCAGAACAGCCCGGCCCGGCGCGTCCCGAGTCACGGCGTGGATGTGCTGGGTCAGCGATACGCGATCGACTTCACCGGGGTCGACGAGCGCGGGCGCACTGCGTCGGAGTGGGGGTGGGGAACGATTCTGTCGACCGAGCCATCCGAGCGGTTCGTCGGGTTCGGCAGGCCGATCCTCGCGCCCGTCGACGGCGTGGTGGTGAGCGTGCACGACGGCGAGACCGATCATGAGGCGCGTCGCTCGCAGCTCGCGCTGGTGGCGTACGTCGCGGGGCAGGCGGGGCGCCTGCGGGACGGCCCCGCGGCGGTTGCGGGGAATCATGTCATCGTGCGTGACCGCGTGAGCCAGGCGTTCGTCGCGCTGGTGCACCTGCGGGCCGGGTCCCTGCAGGTGCGACCGGGCGACGAGGTGGTGGTGGGGGAGCAGCTCGCCCGGTGCGGCAACTCGGGCAACTCGACCCAGCCGCACGTGCACGTGCAGGCGATGGACAGCGACGACCTCCGCGTCGCGCGGGGGCTGCCCATCGCGTTCGCCGCGTACCGGCAGTGGGGCCCGAAGGGCCGCGGCATCCGCGACGTCGCCCGCGGCATCCCCGACGAGCGCGCGATCGTCGCCCCTGTTCCCGAGTGAGTATTCGCGGCCTCGAGTGAATACTCACTCGGCGGTCACGCGCGGAGGAACGCGACCCCGGCCTGACGGAAGTCGCGGGAACCCGGCGCGTTGACGTGGGTGCGCCCCGGGATCTCCACGAACGTGCCCTGCGGCGCCGATGACGCCAGCCGCCGCGACTCCTCCAGAATCGGATCCTCGCTCCCGGTGGCGAACAGCACCGGCTGCGTCGGCGGCGACGCCGGGTCGGGGTCGCTGTCGCCCAGCCGCATCCCCTCGGCGAGCGCGACGAGGGCCTGCAGGTCGTTGCTGGACACCCGCTCCGCCAGCGAGATGTACCGGCGAGTCACCTCATCCTCCACCGGCCGCCCGTCGTCCAGGTACGCCTTCACCTGGGCGATCTGCATGCGCGCAAGCGGTCGGCCGTCGGGGATGCCGCCGAGCACCGCGCGCTCGATCCGGTGCGGAACGTCCACCGCCGCCTGCCAGCCGACGCGACCACCGAGCGAGTACCCCACGTAGCGCACGGAGTCGAGCAGATACGTGTCCAGCACCGTCACGAGGTCGGTCACCAGGCCTGTCATCTCATACGATCCCGGGGCGTGCGGCTTGTCGCTGGCCCCGTGCCCCCGCTGATCCACCGCGAGCACCCGCAGCCCCGCCGCGAGCAGGTCCCGCACCCATCCGGTGGCCACCCAGTTGTCGCGGGTGCTCGATCCGAACCCGTGCACGCACAGCACGGTCGGCGCGGTCTCGTCGCCCCACGTGTACGTCGCGAGGCGGTCGCCCTCGGCCGTCATCACGAATTGCGGTGCGGGCAGGCGTGTCAGTCCGGCGGGTGCGGCATCCATACCCCGATCCTTCCGCATCGCGCACGCCGCGGCATCTGTCCGCACCTCAGCCCATTACAGTGACCGGATGCCGCGTCCCGCCCGCCGTCGCCTGCTCTCCGCCGGCCTGCTCGCGGCGACGATCATCACGGGACTCGCCGTGCACCGCTGGGCGCCCGACACTGCCGCATCCGACATCGCGGGGGACGCGCTCTACGCGCTCGCCGCCTACCTCGGGCTCGCGATGCTGGTCCCCGAAGCGCGCCCACGGGTCCTCGGGCTGGTGGCAGCGGCGTGGTGCACCGCCGTGGAACTGCTCCAGCTGACCGGCCTCCCCGAGCGCCTCGGCACCACCTTCCCGCCCGCGATGCTGCTGCTCGGCACGGTCTTCGACGTCAGGGACCTGCTGGTCTACCTGCTCATGGTCGCGCTGGCGATGGCCGTCGACGCCGCGCTCCTCGCGGCCTCGGGTCGGCAGCAGCCACGCCGCGCCCCGTCAGGGTAGCCGCGCCGGGCGGCGCCGCAGCGTGGCATTCTGGACAGGTCAAAAGGAGCACTCATGCAGCAGCGTCCTCTCGGTCGC
The DNA here is from genome assembly GCF_024626565.1 of Microbacterium sp. zg.Y909. Classification (NCBI taxonomy): domain Bacteria; kingdom Bacillati; phylum Actinomycetota; class Actinomycetes; order Micrococcales; family Microbacteriaceae; genus Microbacterium; species Microbacterium sp. zg.Y909. The sequence goes on along the minus strand of NZ_JANJFJ010000115.1, from coordinate 1,815 downwards.
ACCGGTCGGTCCATCTCGGCAATCGGACTCGGAACCTGGCAGCTCGGCGCCGACTGGGGTGTCGTCGACGAATCCGACGCCCGGCAGGTGCTGGCGGCATCCGTCGACGGGGGAGTGACCCTCTTCGACACCGCCGACGTCTACGGCGACGGCCGCAGCGAGACTCTCATCGGCGGGTTCCTCGCCGACCGGCCCGGTCACGGCATCACGGTCGCAACCAAGATGGGGCGCCGCATGGCGCAGGAGCCCGAGAACTACACGCCCGAGAACTTCCGCGCCTGGACCGACCGCTCCCGCGCGAACCTTCGGGTCGACACCCTGGACCTCGTGCAGCTGCACTGCCCGCCCACCGAGGTCATCGAGGCGGATGCCACCTACGACGCCCTGGATGCCCTCGTTGCCGACGGCACGATCGCCGCGTACGGGGTGTCGGTGGAGACCTGCGCGCAGGCCCTTGCCGCCATCGCACGCCCCAACGTCACCAACGTGCAGATCATCGTGAACCCCTTCCGGCTGAAGCCCCTCGACGAGGTGCTGCCGGCGGCGGCGGATGCCGGCGTCGCGATCTTCGCCCGCGTGCCGCTGGCCTCGGGCCTGCTGAGCGGCAAGTACACGGCCGCGACCACCTTCGCCGAGAACGACCACCGCACGTACAACCGTCACGGCGAGGCGTTCGACCGCGGCGAGACGTTCTCGGGCGTGGACTACGACACCGGGCTCGCGGCCGTCGCCGATCTCACGGCGGCACTGCCCGAGGGCGTGTCGCTGCCGGCGGCATCGCTCGCCTGGGTAGCATCCCGCCCGGGTGTCACCAGCGTCATCCCCGGCGCGCGCAATGTGCGCCAGGCGTCCTCGAACGCGGCCGCCGCGGCCCTGCTCGAGCCGGGCGCCTTCGACATCGACGCGTTCGACGCCGCCGTGCACGCGGTGTACGACCGTCACCTGCGCGCCGACATCCACCCGCTCTGGTGACTCGGCGCCGCTGAGCTTGCGGCCCGCGGGCCTACGGGCCCGCTGGCCGCCGCGCCTCCCAGCGCCCCTGTGGATCACGCCCGCGGAGCCCCGGCGCAAAGCCATACGCTGGCGCCGTGTCGGGACTCCGGGTGATGTGGGAAGCCACGCCGCTCGTGGTCGCGCCCCTCGCAGTCGCCTACGCGCTGTTCGCCGCCGCGACCGTCGCGCTCACCGTGGTCGACCTGAGGAGCCACAGGCTTCCGAACGCACTCGTCCTTCCGCTGTACCCGCTGATCCTCGTGCTGTTCGCGCTCGCCGCCCTCGCCGCCGGCGACGGGGCGCCGCTGGTCACGGCCCTCCTCGGCGGCGGGGTGCTGTTCCTCCTCTACGCCACCCTGCGGGCGATGGGTGGAGGCGTGGGAGGCGGCGACGTGAAGCTGGCCGGTGTCGTGGGTATGGTCCTCGGGCACGCGGGGTGGCCGGCGGTGCTCATCGGCACCGCCGCCGCATTCGTCCTGGGGGGAGCGGTCGCGCTCTTCCTGCTGGCCACCGGGCGGGCCACCCGCACCACCCGCATCGCTTTCGGTCCTTACCTGCTCGGCGGGGCGTGGCTCGCCCTCGCGGCATCCATCGCCGCATGAACCGCAACCTTGCGCACGCGCCCCGCGCTCCGCCGGGACCCCGCGCTTCCATGCCGGCCCGGGCGGCGTCAAGTCCGGCGGGCCGCCGCGCCACGCGGCTAGGGTGACGGCATGAGCGAACCGAACGCCGTGCAGAAGGTCATCGCCTGGGCGCTGTCGAAGAAGCCCGTGCGCGCCCTGCTGCTCTACGTCGAGCACCGCGGCCCGGTCCTGGCCGACA